>DASYJJ010000433.1:0-9219 GCA_035996605.1 Rhodanobacteraceae bacterium | reverse complement strand
GCCGTTCGGGCCATCCTTGGCCAGCAGGTCAGTGTTGCGGCGGCGCGAACGCTCGCGGCGCGGATTGCCGATCGCTACGGCACCCGGTTCGACGAAGGCACACCGGTTGGCCTTCACGCGCTGTTTCCGTCGGCCGATGCGCTCGTCGAAGCGCCGCTCGAAACGATCGGGATCATGCGTACGCGCGCAGACGCAATTCGCACGCTGGCGCGCGCCGTCGTCGACGGGCGAGTGCATTTCCGGCCCGAGCAAACGCTCGCTGCTTTCGAGGAAAGCATGGTTGCGCTGCCAGGAATCGGCCCATGGACAGCCCACTACGTTGCGATGCGCGCACTCGGTCAGCCGGACGCATTTCCTGCCGCGGATCTGATCCTGCGTCGCGCCGTGGGCGGTGGAGAGATGCTGAGCACGCGCGCCACCGAGACGGCGAGCGAAGCGTGGCGGCCGTGGCGTGCTTACGCCGTCATGTTGTTATGGAGGAGTCAAAGTTGAACGGGACAAACACACACGAAGCGCCTCACGGCGCGAAAAACGAAAACGTACGCAGAGAAAAGACCGTGATCACGAAAGCGAATGCACGAGCGCTGACATCGGCGCGCGATGAGGAGACTTCCTACGATTTCTTCGATTCGCCGATCGGTCCGCTCGTCATCGCGTCGGAAGGCGATGCGCTGACATTCTTGCTGCTTGCGAGGAACGGCAAGCCCGCGCACGTCGCGCCGGGCTGGCGGCGTTCACCGGCGCGACTTCGCGAGGCGCGCGCGCAGCTCGCGGCGTATTTCGCCGGCAAGCTGCTGACATTCGATTTGCAGCTCGCTCCCGAAGGTACGCCGTTTCAGCGCAGCGTCTGGGATCAGCTGCTGCAGATTCCCTACGGCGACACGGCGAGTTACATCGAGCTCGCGCGTCGCCTTGGCAACCCGAGTGCTATGCGCGCAGTCGGTGCGGCGAACGGCGCGAATCCGCTCGCGATCATCGTGCCGTGTCATCGCGTCATCGGTCACGACGGCAAGCTGGTCGGCTTCGGCGGCGGGTTGCCCGCGAAACGCTGGCTGCTCGATCACGAGCGGCATCATGCGCCGGCACCATTGCTGGAACTGCGACCCTGACGTAATAGAACTTGTCGTCGTATCCGACGACTCAGCAACCGCGCATGCGTTCCTGCAAGTCGGCACGCTGCTTCTTGAGATCGGCCTCCGTATCACTGAATGCACGCCGTAATTTCGACGCGTTGTCGTCGAGCGCGTTGCGCAGATACGCGCACGCTTCGGACGGCGCCGCCGCATGGCATTCGTCGTCGATCCAGGTATCCATGCCGCCGAACGGAACCTTGCCTGCGGGCACATGCGGGATCGTGCGCAATCCCGGCGCCGACACGCCGATGCCGTTCCGTCCGCCGTAGGCGTCGGCCAGACTTCGGTTCGGGATGCCGAGCACGCCCAGCGGAACGAGCGCGCTGCCCCCTTCGCCGGTGTCGCTGATGTAGCGGCTGCCGTCGTAGCGCGTGCAGAGAAAAAACTCAGGTGGCGGTATCGTGGGCGGAGGCGGCACTTCGGTGACCGGAGGGCTCGTTGCAAGAATCGCGGCGGGCGCGTCGCTCTCGGCAGGCGGGGCGGTCGGTTCAGTGTCCGGCAACGCGAGCGTGCTCTGCCGGCTTCCGGTTCGACAGGGCTGGTCTTGAAAGCTGATCGCACCGCGTGCGTCGACGCATTTGTATGCCGTCGCCGCATGCAGTGCGGCGCACGCCACCAGGGAGATCAGCACAAGGGCGATGCTCAAGAGACGCATGTGCTGGATCTTACGCCGCGGAACAGCGAGAGCCTTGTCGCGCGTGTCCAAAGCCTCTCCCGCTCGCATAAAGCCCTCTCCGCTTCGCGGGAGAGGGCTGGGTGAGGGCAGGCTTGCGACAACGTCGGATCTAGAACCGGCGTGTGCTTCACTCCGATCGCCCTCACCCGCGCTTCGCGCGACCTCTCCCGCAAGCGAGAGAGGTGAGGGTCGAGTTGGAGAGGTGAGGCGCCGATCAGTGCGCCGCGTGCGGTTCCGACGAAGGCAACGCGACAGGCTCCGTTGGCGAATCCGAGTCACGCCGTTTGCGCACAAGGCTGCGGATGACCAGATAAAACACCGGCGTCAGCAAGAGACCGAAAAACGTCACGCCGAGCATTCCGGAGAACACCGCAACGCCCATCGCACGGCGCATCTCGGAGCCGGCTCCGGTCGAAGTGACGAGCGGAATCACGCCCATCACGAACGCGAGCGAAGTCATCAGGATCGGGCGCAGGCGCAGGCGACACGCGTCGAGCACCGCTTGCCAGGTGGATTCGCCGAGCGCTTCGCGATCCTTGGCGAACTCGACGATCAGGATTGCGTTCTTGCACGCGAGTCCAACCAACACGATGAGACCGATCTGCGTGAAGATGTTGTTGTCACCGTGCGAGAGCAGCACGCCCATGATCGCGCACAAGAGGCACATCGGAATGATCAGGATCACGACCAGCGGCAGCGAGATGCTTTCATAGAGCGCAGCCAGCACCAGGAACACGAGCAGCACGACCAGCGGAAAGATGTAGACCATCGTGTCGCCGGCGAGAATCTGCTGATAGGTGAGATCGGTCCATTCGTAAGTCATGCCGTTCGGCAGCTCGTGCGCGAGCACGTCTTCCATCGCGGCCTGTGCCTGCCCGCTCGAATAGCCGGGCGCGGAGCCACCGTTGATCTCGGCCGCGAGATAACCGTTGTAGTGCGGCACGCGATCGGGTCCGGATGTTTCGCGCGCGTTGACGAAGCTCGCGAGCGGAATCATGTCGCCGCGTGCGTTGCGCGTCTTGAGACGCCCGATATCGTCGGCGTTCAAGCGGAATCGCGGTTCGGCCTGCGCGTTGACCTGATAGGTGCGGCCGAAGCGGTTGAAGTCGTTGACGTAGAGCGCGCCGAGATACATCTGCATCGTGTCGTACACGTCCTGGAGCGATACGCCGGCGGCCTTCGCCTTCTCGCGATCGACATCGACATCGATCTGCGGAACGTTGACCTGGAATCCGGAGAACACACCCGCAAGCTCGGGCCGTGCGCTCGCTTTCGCGATCACGTTCTGCAGTTGCTTGTACAACTCGTTCGCGCCGAAATTGCTGCGATCTTCGATTTGCAATTTGAATCCGCCGATCGTGCCGAGTCCCTGTACCGGTGGCGGCGGGAAGATCGCGATGAATGCATCCTGGATCTTCGCGAATTGCTGGTTCATCGCCATCGCGATGCCGCCGGCGGACTTCGACGCGTCGCGACGTTCCTCGAACGGTTTCAGCGGCGTGAACGCGATGCCGGAATTCGGCGCATTCGTGAATCCATTGATCGAGAGTCCCGGAAACGCAGGCACCGACTCGACGCCGGGTGTCTTCAGCGCGATGTCGGTCATGCGCTTGATCACGGTTTCGGTCCGATCGAGCGTCGCTGCATCGGGCAGCTGCGCGAATCCGACAAGATATTGCTTGTCCTGCGCCGGCACGAAGCCGGTTGGAGCGCTGGAGAAACCAAACGCGGTCAAACCAATCAGGCCGACATAGACGAAGAGTGCAATCGCGCTCGCGCGCAACACGCGGCCGACGCCCTGCACGTAGCCGTTCGACGCGCGCGCGAAAAAGCGATTGAACGGGCGGAAGAACCAGCCGAACAGCGCATTGAGGATGCGTGTAAGACGATCCGGCGGTGCATCGTGCGCCTTGAGCAATAGTGCGGAAAGCGCCGGCGACAAGGTCAGCGAATTGATCGCGGAAATCACCGTCGAAATCGCGATCGTCAGCGCGAATTGCTTGTAGAACTGGCCGGAAAGTCCGCTGATGAAAGCGGTCGGCACGAACACGGCGCAGAGCACGAGCGCGGTCGCGAGGATCGGCCCGGTCACTTCCTTCATCGCCTGTATTGTCGCGGCAATGGGCTTCAATCCTTCGGTAATGTTGCGCTCGACGTTCTCGACGACGACGATCGCGTCGTCGACGACGATGCCGATCGCGAGCACGAGACCGAACAGCGACAACGTGTTGAGCCCGAATCCGAACAGATGCATCACGCCGAGCGTGCCGATCAGCGATACCGGCACCGCAAGCAGTGGAATGATCGACGCGCGCCAGGTCTGCAGGAACACGATCACCACGATCACGACCAGCAGAATCGCTTCGATGAGCGTGTGCAGTACGGCCTCGATCGAGCCGCGCACGAATACCGTCGGATCGTAGGCGACGTTGTAATCGATGCCTTCGGGAAAACCCTTCTTCAGCTCAGCCATCTTCGCGCGGACCGCATCGGAGATCGCGATCGCGTTGCTGCCCGGGCGCTGGAAAATCGGAATGGCGACTGCGGTCTGGTTGTCGAGCATCGCGCGCAACGCGTAGTTGTCCGAACCAAGCTCGACGCGCGCAACATCGCGAAGGCGCGTGATCTGGCCGGCGCTGCCGGTGCGGATGATGATGTTGCGGAAATCCTCTTCGTCGACCAGGCGACCTTTGGTGTTGATCGCGACCTGAAAATTCGGGCGCGCATTCGCGGGCGTATTCGCCGGTGTTGCGGGCGAGCCGAGCTGGCCCGCGGCCACTTGCACATTCTGCTCGCGGATCGCGTTGGCAACGTCGCTCGCGGTCAGGCCGCGCGCCGCGACTTTTTCTGGATCGAGCCAGATGCGCATGGAATAGTTGCCGCCGCCGAACTGCTGCACGTCGCCGACGCCATCGAGGCGCGCGAGCTCGTCCTTTATGTGCAGCGCGACGAAGTTCGAAAGATACGTCTGATCGTAGCGATTGTCCGGCGACGTGATGAACACCGCCATCGTGATGTCGGGTGTCGATTTGTTCACGGTGACGCCGATGCGCTGCACATCCTGCGGCAGCTTCGGCGTCGCCTGCGCGACGCGGTTCTGCACGAGCACCTGCGCTTTATCGACGTCGGTGCCGAGCTTGAACGTGACGGTCAGCGTCATCACGCCATCGCTGGTCGCTTGCGAGAACTGGTACAGCATGTCCTCGACGCCGGTGATCGATTGTTCGAGCGGACCGGCGACGGTGTCGGCGATCACCTGCGGATTCGCACCCGGATACGTCGTGCGCACGACGACTGTCGGCGGCACGACTTCGGGATATTCGGAGATCGGCAGTTGCGGCAACGAGATCAGGCCCGCGATCAGGATCATCGCGGACAAGACGCCGGCGAAGACCGGGCGGGTGATGAAGAATTGGGAGAAGTTCATGTGTGCGTGTCCTTCGAGATCGATTGCGTCCGATCGCATCGGCGGCGTCCCATTCCTTCGTCATTCCGGCGAAAGCCGGAATCCAGCGTCTTGATCCAGCGCGAAGGCGCTGGGTCCCGGCTTTCGCCGGGACGACGAGGATGGGATCGGGGCAACTTTTTTCTTCGTTTCGTCGCGTGCTTTCGCCTGATCGCGTTCGTTCGAACGCAGATGTGTCCGGTCAGGTGCGGGCGTCTCTCTGCCGATCAGCGCTGCGAATGCGCCGCCGGCGAAGCACGACTCGCGAGCACGGCCTTCGTCTCTTCGCTCGGCGCCGCCAACTGGGCGACGCCGGCGCGGTCCGCATCCATCGCGACTTTCGTCGGCGTTACCGCGATGCCGGGCTTCACGTGTTGCAATCCGTTGACCACGATCACGTCGTTCGCGGCGAGGCCATTGCTGACGACGCGCAAACCGTCGACGCTTGCGCCGAGACTCACGGGGCGGTATTCGAGCGTGTTGTCGGATTTCAGCGCCAGCACGAACTTCTTGCCGAGATCGGTGCCGACCGCGCGCTCGTCGATCAGGATCGTATCGCGCACGTCGCCGCCGACCAGCTTGATGCGTGCGAAAAGGCCGGGCGTAAAGCGGCCGTCCTTGTTGTCGAACACCGCGCGGCCGCGGATTGTGCCGCTCTGCGGATCGACCTGGTTGTCGACGAAGTCGAGGTGGCCGGTGTGCGGATAACCGTCTTCATCGATGAGTCCCATGAATACGGCGTCCTTGTTTTCGCGTACGCCGTCGTTCGAGCCCGGATGCGGCGCGAACTTGAGATAGGTCTGCTCGTCGGCGTCGAAATAGGCATAGACCGGATCGTCGGAGACGACGGTCGTCAGCACGTTCGTGTTCGAAACGAGATTTCCAGAGGTGATCAGCGCGCGCGAAACGCGGCCGTCGATCGGCGAGCGCACCTCGGTGAACTCGAGGTTGAGACGTGCCGTCTCCAGCGCCGCCGCGGCCGCACCGATGTCGTCGGTGCTGGTACTGGCGGTGGTGGCGAGCTGATCGAAATCCTGCTGCGAGATCATGTGCTGCGCGACGAGACGCTTGCCGCGGTCGTGGTTCGACGACGCGAGCTCGGATTGCGAACGCGCGCGGCGAAGTTGCGCGGTCAGCCGGTCCACTTCGGCCTGGAACGGACGCGGATCGATGCGGAACAGCAGCTGGCCTTTCTTGACGCGCGCGCCTTCGGTGAACTGAATGGAATCGATGAAGCCGCTGACGCGCGGGCGGATTTCGACGCTTTCGACTGCCTGCAGTCGGCCGCTGAATTCCTGCCAGTCGCGAAGCGGCTTGGCGATCACGCCTGCAACAGTGACTTCGGGCGCGGGCGGAGCCGCGGGTTTGCCGCCCGCCTGCGAGCGGGCGCAGCCGGCCAGTGCAGCGGCCAGCACGGCGGCTGCGAGAAACGAACCGCCGAGGGGGGATCTGACGATGAACATGCTCGAGCTCCTTTGCGGAGCCGGCAGCGCGTGGAATTTGGCGCGCACCGGCCCCATCTGACTGGATGCTTGCTGCACGGCGTCTTGACTTGGAACCCGGACCCCGCGAAGCTGTCTAACGTTACCGATCGGTAACAGGTTACTTACCGGTAACACCTATGTCAATAGTGGCGATTTTCAAGGGCCCGTATTTCGCCGACGGGCGGGAGCAGTAGAAATGAGCGTCAAGGCAGCGCCGCCCGATTCCGCGAAGGTTTCGCGATTGGCGCCGGCAACGGCGGATCGGCCGCGCGTGCGCGACCGCATCCTGGACACGGCGTGCGAGCTGTTCTACCGGCATGGCATCCGCGCGGTCGGCGTCGACGCGATCGCGAGCGAGGCCGGCACCAACAAGATGAGCTTCTATCGAAGCTTTCCGTCGAAGGATGATCTCGTCGCCGAATATCTCGCCGATCAGGAAGGCGAATACTGGAAATGGTGGGACGAGGTGATCGGGCCTTACGCGGGCAATCCGCGCCGGCAGGTCGAAGCGCTCATGGAGTCCGTCGTCGATCTCGCACGTCGCAAGATCAAGGAAGCGAGCGGTTGCAAGACCAGCCGTGGCTGCGCGCTCGGCAACGCATGCGTCGAGATTCCCGAAGACAACCAGCGGCTCGGCGACATCGTGCACAAGTACAAGAACGAAATCCGCAAGCGCCTGCGCAAGCTCGCGCGCGAGATGGGCGCGAAGGAACCCGAAGTGCTCGGTGATGCACTGATGTTGCTGATGGAAGGCAGCTATTACACGCGGCTGACGTTTCCAGGGAACACGGGTCCGGTGACTGCGATCACGAAAGCTGCGCGCGCGCTGGTCGACGCGCATCTCACCTAGCATTTTTGTCAGGGCCGACAGATCGCCTCTCCCGCTTGGCGGGAGAGGCCGCCCGAAGGGCGGGTGAGGGAAGCTTGTAGGGTCGAACCAGATTCCCTCACCCCAGCCCTCTCCCGCAAGCGGGAGAGGGAGAAAGCACAATCACTGTTGAGTGATGGGCCAATTCATTCTTGCCCACGCTTCGGTCATGCTTACGCCATGATCGATTTCGCCAGCGACACCAAGACTCGTCCCACACCCGGCATGCGCGCCGCGATGGCGGCAGCCGAAGTCGGCGACGAGCGTGCCAATGAGGATCCGACCGTCAATCGCCTCAACGAGCGCTGCGCGAAGTTGCTCGGCAAGGAAGACGCGGTGTTCCTGCCGTCCGGAACGATGGCCAACGAGATCGCGCTCGCGGTGCATTGCCGGGCCGGCGAGGAAGTCATCTGCGATGCGACCTCGCACATCATCGGCTTCGAAGGCGGTGGTCCTGCGGCGCTGGCCGGCGTGATGATTCAGCCGTTGAATGGTCGTCGCGGCATTTTCAGCGCCGATCAGTTGCGCACGGCGTTGCGCCCGGATCGGCCTTATGCGCCACGGCAGAGGCTCGTCGTGGTCGAACAGACCTCGAATCTCGGCGGCGGCGCGATCTGGCCACTGGCGACGCTCGAAGCGGTTGCTGTCACCGCGCGCGAAGCGGGGCTTGCCACGCACATGGACGGCGCACGCCTCCTGAATGCATGTGTTTCGAGCGGCGTCGAGGCCGCCGCATTCGCGCGGCCTTTCGATTCGGCGTGGATCGATTTCAGCAAAGGCCTCGGCGCGCCCGGCGGGGCGGTGCTGGCCGGATCACGCGCGTTTTGCCTCGAAGCGTTCCGCTTGAAGCTTCGCTGGGGCGGTGCGATGCGCCAGAGCGGCATCATCGCCGCTGCTTGCGAATACGCACTCGATCACCAGGTCGATCGTCTGGCCGAGGATCACGCAAACGCGCGCCGGCTCGCGCACGGACTTAGCGCCATTGCCGGCATCGCGATCGATCCTGCCGAAGTGGAAACCAACCTCGTGTATTTCGATATCCATGCGAGCGCAATGAGCGCCGCGACATTCAGCGCCGCACTCCAGGCCAAAGGCGTGCGCATGACCGAAATGGGCGCAGCACGCGTGCGCGCCGTGACCCATCTCGATGTCGATGCGGCGATGGTCGATCAGGCGCTCCTCGCGGTTGCCGAGGTCATGCAATCCGCCTGACGCCTCGCGCAATGGGCGAAAAGCCGCCCAGCGCATACATTGGGCCGAAGCCGCGCTACCATGGCCCGAGGGGCAGGGACCGTGCGTTCATTCAGCATTCTCGCGGCTTGTGTGGCAGCGGCATTCCTCGCGGCGATCGCCGCGAGCTCGGCGCATGCTGCCGTCGTGCCGCTGATCGTCGAGCAGCTCGATGCCGCGCGCGAGTCGCCGCCTGCCGAGCGCATCGTCGCCGGTGCCTACGATTCCGACTTCACGGCCCAGAGTTACGCCGCGCTCATTCCTTCGCGCGAGCACGCCGTCTGGTATCGCATCCGCTTGTCGACCGACTGGACCGACTCGCGTCCACCGACGCTCGCGATCTTCGACCCGGTCGGACTGCATGTCGATATCTACGTGCCGCC
>DASYJJ010000432.1:0-2302 GCA_035996605.1 Rhodanobacteraceae bacterium | reverse complement strand
CTACGGCATATCGGAGGTCGCGTGCGTCGGCTGCTTCGAGGCGATGATGCCGTGCTGCGCCAGACGCGGAAAATCGGACGGCGCGACGATCTGGAAATGTTCGACGCGGAATCGGTCCGCGGGCGTGGCCCCGGCTTGCTCGTAGGCGTCGATGACGTTGCGCACGCCGCGATCTCCGATGGCGTGCGTGTTTGCCTGATAGCCCGCTGCTCGCGCTCGCGTGGCGACATCTCGCAGATGCTCCTCTTTGCTGACGAGAAGGCCCGTATTCGCCGGCTCGTCACTGTACGGCGCGAGCATGGCCGCTCCGCGACTGCCGAGGGCGCCGTCGGCATACATCTTCACCGAGCGAACGGTCAGCTTGCCGCCGTAGCCGATGAGCGGCTTATGCGTCAGCCACGAATCGAGCAGCGACGCCTCGTCGGTCAGCATCACGTACACGCGAATCGGGAACTTGTGCTCGTCGATCAACTGCTGAATCGCCGTGATCGTCGACTGCTCCGCGCCGGCGTCGTGCATTTCCGTAAGGCCATTCGCGGCGATTTTCTGCGCCGCCTCGAGCACGCGCGCCTTGCGCAACTCCGCGGATGGCGGCGGCACTTTCGAATCGATCAACTGCTGCGCGCCGTCGATGAAGACGCCGGTCGGATTGCCATTCTTGTCGCGAAGGATGCGACCACCTTCCGGATCGGGAGTCGCTTTCGTCACGCCCGCTGCGCGAATGGCAGCGGTATTCGCCACGCCGGCATGGCCATCGACGCGTCGGATCCAAACCGGATGATCGGCGATGGCGGCATCGAGCGGCCCCGAAGTCGGAAACTGCTTGTCGGCCCAGCGATTCTGGTCCCAGCCGCGACCGAGAATCCATTCGCCCGGCGCCGCGCGCTGCGCACGCTCGCGAACTTTCGCTACCACTTCCTCAAACGACGCCGCACCGACGACGTTCACGGTATCGAGCGAAAGGCCGAGTCCGTACAAATGTCCGTGCGCATCCGTGAGGCCGGGTATCACCGTTGTGCCTTTGACGTCGATCACGGTTGCATCGGGATGCGCCCGGTGCATCGCATCGACCGGTCCCTCGTCGACGATCAGCCCCTTCGCGGTGACGACGGACCAGTTCGCCTCAGGAATCTGGTGCGCTCCCACCAGCACCGTCCCGCCTGCGAAGATGGTCTCGTGTGCGGGAGCAGGAGCATTTTTTGTTGTCGGGTTCGGCATCTTGCAGGCGGTGAATGCGAGGAAGAGTAGCGCAGCAGCGCGTCGCTCGATCGTCATGCGTGAATCGTATCGGAATAGAGCCCGCCGCGGTGGCCGTTGCTGCGTACCCTTGCGCACCGCGTTTACATTCGCCGCGATCCTGGTTGCCGCCTCGGCGACGGCCGGCGATTTCAGCGCCGCCGATGTTCCGGCTCGCGTTCGCCACGCCAGCACGATCACGATCAGCAACGACGGGCATCGAATCAACGCCTATCGTTTTTTCGGCAACATTCGCGAATCCCTCTTCTCGATTCGCTCGTCCCGCGCTGCCTTGCACTACACCCCATTCGGCGCCGCCCTCTTCAACTCCGGCGCGCGCGTGACGACGCCGATGCCGGCATATCTGTCGTCGCTCATCGCCGATGCCTCAAAACAGCACGGAGTCGATCCCCGGCTCGTAGCCGCCATCGCCGCGCGCGAGTCCGCATACAACCCCGCCGCCGTCTCACCCGTTGGCGCGTGCGGCGTCATGCAGCTCATGCCTGGCACCGCGCGCTACATCGGCGTCAACAACATCTTCGACGCAAGAGAAAACGTCTTCGGCGGCGTGCGCTACCTCCGCACCCTGCTCGACACCTTCCACGGCGATCTCGACCTGACGCTCGCCGCCTACAACGCCGGCCCCGGCGCCGTGCAAAAGTACAACGGCGTGCCGCCATATCGCGAGACGCGCGATTACGTGCGGATGGTGCGGGCGAGGTACGAAGCGGCGCTGCGCTGAACTAGTCATCCTAGCGGCTGTGAAAAAATGATTTCGTTATCCTGAGCGAAGCGAAGGATCTGATTACACAGATGTCGCGATGCAGATCCCTCGCTTCGCTCAGGATAACGAAATCATTTTTTCACAGCGGCTCAGGATGACAGCTGATTCAATCCAGCGTCTTCACTGGCCCCAGCTTCAGATTCAAATCATCATCCGCCAGTCCGAAGATCTGCTTCATCTCGGACATTTTCTCTTCCAGTTTCATGAGCGCAGCGCCGACGCGCTCGATCTCTTCGTCGGTGAGACTGCCTGCGTCCATGCGGCGCAACGCCTGCTTTTCCA
>DASYJJ010000431.1:0-7286 GCA_035996605.1 Rhodanobacteraceae bacterium | reverse complement strand
TCAAACAATACGACCGCGACCACGATGGAGAGAAGCGGCGCGACCCACATCGCCGAAAGTGTGCGGCCGAAACGATTCCGTTCGCTCGTCTGTACGGTGCTCGAAGCCATCCATTGCAGCAGGCGACGGTGCGAGACGTGTACGCGCCAGTACGTCCGCGCGATCGCATCGAGACTCAGCCAAGCATCGAACGGAAGGCATGCGGCGGTGATCATCACCTGGAAAAGGCGGCGCATCGAGTCGCCGAGCCACAATTTCACGAACTGACCTGACGTGCCGTCTTCTTTCGGGCTCGCGATCGAAAGCGCCAGATCGACAATCGCTGGAACCAGCAGTATCTCGATGACCAGCGCAACCCAGAAAGCCGGCGAGGGCATGCACAACCATGCGATCAGCAGCAACGCGACCAGTGCGATCGGTACGAGGCTGCGACGCAGGTTGTCGAAGATTTTCCAGCGTGACAAAGCAGACAGTGGATTCCGCTCACGCCGCGCATTGCCGATCGGTACACGCCGAAAAAGCCACGCGGCAATCTGCCAGTCGCCGCGCATCCAGCGATGCCGTCGACGCGCATCGGCGAGATAGGATCTCGGATATTCCTCGTAAAGTTCGATGTCGGTCGCGAGGCCGGAGCGCGCGTAGCAGCCTTCGAGCAGGTCGTGACTGAGAATGCGGTTTTCCGGAAAACGATCCGACAGTGCGTGCTCGAATGCATCGACGTCGTAAATTCCCTTGCCGATGAAGGAACCTTCGCCGAAGAGATCCTGATACGTGTCGGAAACGGCACGCGTATACGGATCGATGCCGGCATCGCCGCCGAAGAGATTCGCGTACGGTGTCGTGCCATCGGTCGGCAACACGCTGCCGATGCGCGGTTGCAGAATCGCATGGCCGCCACCGACGATCCGCCTTTCGGCGTCGAAGCGCGGACGATTGAGCGGATGCTCCATCGTTGCGACCAGCTTGCGCGCCGCGTCGCGCGGCAGCTGCGAGTCGGTATCGAGCGTGATGACGTAGCGGATCTGTTGCAGCAGTGTGATATCGCCGACGATTTGCGAGAAACTGTCCGCTGCATGGCCGCGCAGCAGCGCGTTGAGATCGGCAAGCTTGCCGCGCTTGCGCTCGAAGCCCATCCAGACCCGGTCGCGCAAGTTCCACTTGCGCGGGCGATGCAACAGGAAGAACCGGTCGTCGTCGTAGCGCGCGTTGAGTGTCTCGATGCCAGCGACCGCCGTCTCGAGAACTGCGGCATCCGTTTCGAGGACGGCATCGGCGGCATCGGCGAAATCCGTCAACAACGCAAAGCGAAGGTTTCGATCGCGATTGGCGAGATAGCGAATTTCGAGATCATCGATCAGCCGCCGGGCGCTTGCGACGCTCGTGAGCAGCGACGGGATCGCGACCAGCGTCGCCGCGTCGTCCGGAAGGCCGGTGCGAAAATCCATTTGCGGCAGACGCTGCGGCGCAATCAGCAGTGCGGATACGCGGTTCACCAGCGCAACGGCCAGCTGGCTGAGCGCGACGGTTGCGAAGAAAACGGTCGCAATCTTCACCCACAGCGAGACCGGCAGATCCGGCAGCCGCACGAGTACCGGCACCATCAGCAGAACGCCGAGTCCGACGACCGCAAGGAAATACGATGAAAACGAAGCGTGGCTTGGGCGATCCGTCGCGAAAAGCGGCACGCGCCGCGCGAGGCGGCATCGCTCGCGAAGATCCGCGTAACCATCGCCGATCAGGAAATAGCCCACGTGGCGTGCGAGATCGGGGTCCGGCCGGTTCGCGCCCTCGAGCGCGAGCTCGAGCGCGGTGGCGGCGACCGCCGGCTCTTCAAGCTCCGCTTCACGCGCAAGTTTTTCGACGACGTGCCGGTACGTGTCGCGCGTCGCGAAGCTCATATGCGCGTATGTGTTCGTCGGATCTTCGCGCAGTACGCGCTCGACGACGCTGACCGATTCGACGAACGTCTTCCAGTCCAGTGCATCGAGGAGGCGCAGGCTGCTGATGCAGTTGCTCACCGACACCTGATCCGCAGCCTGCTCGCGTTGCGCGCTCTGCACTAGCTGGCCGCTGGTGAGTCCCGATTCCGCCAGCCGCTGATCGATCCATGTCATCGGCAACGACACCGCATCGCCCAACGGCTGCAGCCGGCGCGAGAGCTCGGACACGAACGAGCTCGACATCGGCGGCTCTTCGCGCGCCATGTCGGCGGCGACGAGGATGAGGCCGGTCGGATCGCGGCGCACGACTTCGATCATCGCGTCCGCCCAGTGGATGGCGACGTTGCGGTCCGCGCGATCCGCGCGAACGCTGAAAGCGACGCGACGGAGATTTTCGATCAGCGCCAGCCGAAGCACGATCGGGATGGCCCACAACTCGCCGAGCGTGAGTTCGCTGATTTCCTGATAAGCCGCCACGAACCGGCGCAGCGAATCCTCGTCGAAGCGGCCGTCGCCGTGCGAGATCGCCTTCAACGCGATGTCGTAGACGCGGGGCAGGCCGGCAGAAGGTCCCTTCGCGAGCACCGGCAACTGCCAGCTGTAGCGTTTGGGCAGATGGCGTCGTGCGGTCCGGATCTGCTCGTCGATGAGGTAGAGATTGTCGAGCAGCCACTCGCCGGCGGGCGTGACTTTCTGATTTTCCTTGATCGCATCGGCGAGTACCTTGCAGCACTCGCGGATGACGTCGGCGTTTTGCGCAAGGCGCTGCAGCAGCGGATTCGAAGTGACCCGCGAGGCGCGAGCCTTGTGTTGCGCCGCGATCTCCCTGCCGCGTTCCTCCATCTGCTCGGCGTTGAGCAATTCGGCGCGCAGCGGCTCCTCGCCCGCGGCGTACGGTGTCGAAACGCCGGCGCCGCGATGCGTGTGCCAGAAAGGCATTGAGTTCATGCGCGGATTGCAGGGGAAGAGAGAAGCGAGGAGGCTAGCATCGGAGCGGGCCCTTGCGCAGGGTTCCGAAAGGCTCCGGTTAAGGTTCCATCAATGACATCGGGCGATATTGCGGGAAATCCTGCGACAATTGCGCCCAGGGGAGATTGACGATGATCGTCCATATCGCGGCCGCGGACGCCCAAATCCGTGGTGCTCGACAAACGCGCTGCAGTGACCGCTCGGGCGGCTCGTCGCTCTCGCAAGGGCTGCCCCATCGATCCAGCACTCAAAACGGCGGAAAAGCGGCAGAGCCGCGCGCGCAGTCTCGGCGATTCGGACTTCGATCGACTGGTCGACACAGGCCGCCCGGTTTTCCGAGCGCTTCGCGTTACTTACCGAAAGGAGTGGAGGGCGCGGCGATGTTTCGAACGATCGCGGCAAAACTGTCGGGATGTGTGCTTGCCAGCCTGTTGCCCTTGGGGGCGATGGCCGCAACCGTCACCCACTGCGTGCACAACGCGACGGAGTTCCAGTCTGCGCTCGCCGCAGCGTCCGATGGGTCCAATGTGGACGCTCATGTGATCGACGTTCGCGACGGCACCTATCTGGTGCCGAGCGGTGGATTCGAGTTTTTTCAGAACACCAATCATCGTCTCGATATCGAGGGCGGGTTTTTCGGGCTGAACGGCGGCAATGGTTGCGATCTGCAGATCCAGTCCGCGGCCGGAGCGATTCTCGACGGGCGCGGCGGTCAGACGATCTTCACCGTCATTTCGAACGGCGCGACATCCGGAAACATCACTTTTCGGTATCTGACCTTCCAGCATGCCGGCGGCGATGCGGGCGCGTTCCGCGTGGTCATGTTGTCCAACGCCGATACGCTGCGCGTCGAAAACAATCTCTTCATCGACAATTCGACGACCGACGGCACGATCGATATTCTCAACCAAGTAGGCGTGACCTATTTCCTCGACAACGCCGTCGTCGGAAACACCGTGCAGGCCAATCTCAGCCAGAGCGCCCTGCGGATCGAGTCCGGTCCGAGCATGTCGGTCACCGCGTTCATCAACAACAACACGATCGCAGGCAACATGGACACGCAGGGCGAACTGGCGCCGAGCCTTTGGATCATCGGCGGCTCGAATTTCGATTTCGCGAACAACATCGTGTGGAACAGCGGATCCTGCGACATCGATGCCGGCAGCGAGCCGGGCGATCCGCTGCCTGCGGTGAATTACGACGACAACGACATCGACTCGGCATGCACGGTAGTGCCGCCGGCGGGCAGCGGAACCATCAACGAATACCCGCTTTTCATCGACGCGGCGAACGGGAACTATCGCCTGATGCCGGGCTCGCCGGCGCGCGATGCGGGCGACAATTCGCCGCCAGGCACCACGCGGGATGTCGATCTTGACGGTCGACCGCGCATCGTCGGCCGTGTTGACATGGGCGCTTACGAAGTCATCGATCACATTTTCGGCGACGGATTCGATGGTTGAAAGTACGGCGTGTGCCGAATCCTGACGTTGTTTTCGGGAACGGGATTCCATCTACACGAAGTTCATACTCGGCACTTGCACGACTGGACCAAGCGGGGCTCGCTCCTCCGGCGTCGATGCTGAGCTCTCGGAGTTCTCATCAGCTCCCGGGTTTCGCATCCGCGAGTTCAGCCAGCCTCATCGCGTTGAACGGATTTCGATCTGACATCCGCAAGCGCGAGAATAGAGTGAAGAGAGACCCTTGGAGACTTCCATGGAGCATGACTCGATGAGACAGAACGCTCTCGCCGCCGCAATCGCGTTGGTCTCTCTGGCATGTCCGATGATGGCTGGTGCGGTCGGCCTCAATCCGCGCGGCATCGGCCAGGTGCTGATCTATCCGTACTACACGGTCAACAAGAGCCAGGACACGCTGGTCTCGGTCGTCAACGTGTCCGGTGTCAGCAAGGCCGTACAGGTTCGCTTCGTCGAGGGCTACAACGGCCGCGACACGCTTGATTTCGTGTTGTATCTCTCGCCACACGACGTATGGACCGCTGCCATCAGCCAGACCGCCGACGACGGCGGCGCTGTGCTCAAGACCAGCGACACGAGTTGCACTTTTCCGGCCATTCCCGCGACCGGAGCGCCTTTCCTGAGCTCAGGCTACGACGGCTCGGGTTCCGCGCCCGCCGACGGCGGACCTACCGCCATCACACGCACGCGCGAAGGCTCGATCGAGTTCCTCGCCGGCGCGGACATCACGACTGGCAGTCCGACCGACATCGCGATCACGCACGTACAGAATGGGAACCCAGGCGTGGGAATACCGCCGGGTTGCGCGACATTGACCGCGACCTCTGCGCTCGCCGATGAAGCGGCACCGACGGGCGGCATTCTCGGTTCCGGCACGATCATCAATGTCGGCGAGGGAACGTTCTTCGCCTATGACGCACAAGCGATTCAGGGCTTCACCAGCATTCCCTTGTTCGCTGTCGCGACCGACGGCGTGGTCTCGCTCGCTGACGCGAACTCGGATGAAGCGCTCGGTGCTGCGGCGAGAGCCTATATGACCGTTGAGGACGGCGTGCCGTTCTGGCTCGATTACGAATTTGGCATCGACGCGGTGAGCGCAGTCCTTACGGCCGATGCGATCTACAACGAATACTTCGTCGCGGCTTCGCTCGGGGCGACCACGGACTGGGTCGTGACCTTTCCGACCAAGAATTTCTACGTCGACAAGGGGCTGTACCCGGCGAATCACACGGAACCGTTCGTCGAACCCTTCAATTCGCAGCAGTCGGGTGTTTCATATGTTGTCACTCCAACGACATCGTACGATCGGGAGGAAGGCTTGCCGTCTGTCGGGTGCGGTTTTCCATGCCCGGCGTCGCCTCCTCAGGAGCTGGCCTACCAGGTGAATGTGGTGCCGTTCACGAACGACGCGAATTTCTCGCTCGGGACTCCATCGGGCGTGCTCGGATCCACTCTGACGTCACTTCAGATTCCGCCGTACGGCGACGACGGCTATGTCGCGATGGATCTCGCCAGCGGAGATGGCGGCGAACATCAATTGCCGGGCGGCATAGACATCAATCGTCAGGGCGTGACTCTCAACGGGCTGCCCGTCACCGGTTTCATGGTCTACAACATCATCAATGCGCAGGCGCAGCCCGGTTTGCTCGCGAATTACGGCGGCGCATTTGTGCATCGGGCGACAGCATCTTGTGTCGGCGACACGGTGAATTGCGCTCATTGAAACAACGCCTGTCCGCGCCTCGAGGCACATGAAGGCTTTGAGGTGCCACGACGGCGAGACGTGCGCGCACTTCTTTTTCTTGCGCTGCCGGAGCGGGTCGGCGCCCTCTGCGGGCGTTGCCTTCAGCCGTAGCTCGACGATCGGATGGTGCCCAGGAGAGGCGTTCGATTCGTCGGGCAAATAGCTGATCTAACTGGCGATATTCAGATAGCTCCGGCCGAATTACCCATGTTTGTACCCGTCGCTGCGACGTCTCGAGAATATGACATCCCGAGCTGCGTACGAATTCTCGCACACGGATCATCATCGATTTCCTACTGACCTTCCCCTATAGGGGGTCTAGCGTTGCCGCGCGCCCAACCGGCAACGACGCTCGGCGTGCCGCACATGCGGATGAGGCGCCAGACTCGAAGGGGAGGCTGCATGTGGGCTGACAACGAAACCGACCGCGACTTTCTGAACTTTTCCGGTGTCGCCGACACCGTGGCCGAGATCGTCCTGCAAGCGAAGGGGAGGCCGATCTCGATCGGTGTCTCGGGTCAATGGGGCACGGGCAAGTCTTCGATGATTCGGTTGATTCGCGCGGCTCTCGAACAGCGCGACTCTGATCCAAACAAGCCGAAGTTTCTCTTCGTTGAGTTCAACGCCTGGCTTTATCAGGGCTACGACGATGCGCGTGCAGCGCTGATGGACGTCATCGTTGCCAAACTCGCCGAGGCCGCCGGCAACAACGAAGGTGTGTTGAAGAAGACGAGATCGCTCCTACGCCGTGTGAACTGGCTGCGACTAGGCAAGATGGTCGCTTCTTCCGCCATTTCACTTTCGCTGGGACTTCCACCAACGGGCGTCGTGGGCGGTGTCTTGGAGCTTGGTAAGCGCGTATTCGGAAAAAACGATACCGATGCGCCGGAAGATGATGACGAAGCAAAGAAGGATTCAGAGTCCGACTCGCTACTCGAAGATGCGCCTTCGCCGTCGAAAGAAATCCAGGCGTTGCGCGAATCGTTCGAGGAGACACTACAAGAACTCGGCGTCACGTTAGTGGTGCTGATTGACGATCTGGATCGGTGCTTGCCGAAAACGACCATCTCGACCCTGGAAGCCATTCGGCTCTTCTTGTTCTTGAAGAACACCGCGTTCGTAATAGCTGCCGACGACGCGATGATCAAGCACGCC
>DASYJJ010000430.1:0-4860 GCA_035996605.1 Rhodanobacteraceae bacterium | reverse complement strand
GGCGACGATGCGATCTTCGGTGATTCCGCGGCCGGTTGCGATCAGAGCGATGTCTTTGCCCCCGCGGCTGGCGGCTGCGGCGACTTGCGCCATGGTGAGATCGGCCGTGTCGAGATTGGCGATGATGACGTCGGGCGTCTGCTGTTCGAGGGCGGCCTCAAGCTCGGCTTCGTTGCCCGCGCGCGCAGGCCGCACCGCGATGCCCCCGTTGCGCAGGATGCTGATGATCTGCTCGGCCTCGTCGAGTGAGTCCTCGATCAGGAGCAGTTTGATCATGTTGTCGGTTCGGGTCATCGGGCGGTGGCGGTATCGGGGCTGGCAGCTTTCAGCCGGACCGCGCCTGTCGGCGTTGCCCGACCCGGATTTGGCGCGGGGTGTGTTCCGTCGTGAAGGCCGGCTGCGTTGCGAGCTGCAGGCTCAGACCTATTTACCGGATTCGGCAACGCATTTCCATCGGGCCTACCCGCTACAGCGGCATTTTCGATGCGGCCCCGGCGACTTCCCGCACCAACCGAGGCACCAGGTATCCCGGCAGGCGACCGGCGAGCTCGCGGACGAGATCGAGCGCGCGCGCGTCCGGAACCTCGAAATGAGCCACGCCTTCCACACGGTCGAGCTGGTGCAGGTAGTAGGGCAGAACTCCCGAGGCGAAAAGCCGCTCGGACAACGCACGCAGCGTGTCGACATCATCGTTGATCGAACGGAGCAGCACCGACTGGTTCAGGACCGTCACCCCGACGTCGAGCAGCGCCCGGCAAGCGGCAGCCACTGACGCGTCGATCTCGTTCGGATGATTGGCATGCACGACGACGACGCGCTGGAACGGCGCGGCGCCGAGCCATCGCAGGAGCTCGGCATCCACGCGCTCGGGCAGCACGATCGGCAGCCGCGTATGAATGCGCAGCCTCTTGACGTGCGCAATCGTGGCGAGTTGGGCCGTCAACTCGGCGAGCTTGGCGGTCGAGAGCGAAAGCGGATCGCCACCGGAAAGAATGACTTCTTCGATCGACGCATCCGCGCGGAGCTCGGCGACGGCGGCCTGCCAGCGATCCGCCGCAGCGGTTTCATCGGCGTACGGAAAATGACGGCGAAAACAGTAGCGGCAATGCACAGCGCATGAGCCGGTGGCAATCAAGAGAGCCCGGCCGCGGTACTTGTGCAACAGTCCACGCCCGACCCGCGCGTCGAGATCGCCAACGGCGTCGCGCGTGAAACCAGGCACTTCGGCAAGCTCGGCGGCTTGCGGCAACACTTGCAGGAGCAGCGGATCGGTCGGGTCGCCGCGACGCATTCGCGCGACGAAGCCGCGCGGCACGCGCAATACGAAACCGGTCTGGGCGATTGGCAATTCGTCGGCGCGGTTCTCTAGATCGAGCAGCTGAAGAAGCTCGCGCGGATCGGTGATCGCGTCGCGCCAAAGCTCCTGCCAGCGGGCTGGCTGCGCCGCGAAGCGTTTAACGGGTATCATTATTGGCTGGGTCCGGCCGGGCGGCCACGAAACCAATGATTTTACCGCCTTTTACCCGTGCGCCCATCGACCTCGCGAATCCCGAAATCCCAAGCGACATAGATTGCGGGCTTTCATTGAAAGTGCGGCCATGGTTGGCCGCTCTGAACGTGCAGATTGCGGTACCGACACAATCGGATCACCGCGTCCGCAAGAAGCGATCAGGGACGATCGCATAGACAACGGAGCAGGACATGGCCAGTTACGGCATGAACGACGTCAAGAATGGCATGAAGATCATCGTGGACGGCTATCCGAGCACGATCGTCGACACCGAATACGTCAAGCCCGGCAAGGGGCAGGCTTTCACGCGCGTCAAGTATCGCAACCTAAAGTCCGGTCGCACGGTCGAGCTTACGATGAAGTCGACCGACTCGCTGGAGGCCGCCGACGTCATCGATACTGATCTCGAATATCTCTACAACGACGGCGAGTTCTGGCATTTCATGCACCCGGATTCGCACGAGCAGCTCGCTGCCGACAAGACCGCGATCGGCGATTCCGCGCAGTGGCTGAAGGGCAACGAGAGCTGCATAGTCACGCTCTGGAACGGCGCACCATTGACCGTGACGCCGCCGACGTTCGTCGAGCTCGAGATTGTCGAGACCGATCCTGGCGTGCGCGGCGACACCTCGGGCGGCGGCGGAAAACCGGCCAAGCTCGAAACCGGTGCCGTCGTGCGCGTGCCGCTTTTTGTGCAGCAGGGCGAGAAGACCAAGGTGGATACGCGGACCGGTGAGTACGTTTCGCGGGTGAAATAGACTCGAAACTCGTCATTTCGTCGTCACGGCGGACGCCGGGACTCATTTGATTCCTACATAGCGCAATACGACCAGAGCAAGATGGATCCCGGCTTTCGCCGGGACGATGGGATATGAACGAAACGACGCGTGCGATCGACCTTCTCATCGAAGCCCGCTGGCTCATCCCCGTCGAGCCGCACGGCATCGTGCTCGAAAATCACGCCGTCGCGATCGAACGCGATCGCATCATCGCCCTAGTTCCTGTCGCCGAAGGGCGCAAGCGCTTCGCGCCTCGAGAACGTGTCGAGCTTGCCGAGCACGCCTTGATTCCGGGCCTCGTCAACGCACACACGCACAACCCGATGACACTGATGCGCGGTCTCGCCGACGATCTGCCGTTGATGCGCTGGCTGCACGATCACATTTGGCCCGCCGAAGCGAAGGCGATCAGTCCGGAGTTCGTGCGCGATGGCGTCGAGCTTGCCATCGCCGAGATGCTGCGCGGCGGCACCACGTGCTGCAACGAGAACTATTTCTTCCCGGACGTGCAGGCCGCGACGTATCGCAGGCTCGGTTTTCGCGCGATGGTCGCCTTGCCGATCATCGAGTTTCCGAGCGCATGGGCGAAGAGTCGCGACGAATACTTCGACAAGGGTCTCGCGGTGCACGACGAATTTCGAGGCGAAGCGCTGGTCGGCACGAGCCTCGGTCCGCACGCGCCGTACACCGTTTCGGACGAAAGTTTCGAGCGCATCCGCGTGCTCTCCGATCAGCTCGACATTCCCGTGCACCTGCACCTGCACGAAACCGCGCAGGAAATCGAAGACGCCAAACGCGAACACGGCGCGCGTCCGTTCGCGCGCATGCAGGCGCTAGGGCTCGTCAACGATCACCTGATCGCGGTGCATATGACGCAGCTCACCGATGCCGAGATCGTTGCGTGTGCCGAAGCGGGCGTCTCGGTCGCGCATTGCGCCGAATCGAATCTGAAACTCGCGTCGGGATTTTGTCCGGCCGAAAAACTTCGCCGCGCCGGCGTCAACCTTGCGCTCGGCACCGACGGCTGCGCCAGCAACAACGATCTCGACATGTTCGGAGAGATGCGCTCGGCCGCGCTGCTCGCCAAAGCCGTCGCCAACGACGCGAGTGCGCTCGATGCCGCGCAAACCTTGCGCGCCGCCACTCTGGGCGGTGCAAAAGCGCTCGGCTGGAACGAGCGCATCGGCTCGATCGAAACCGGCAAGCAGGCCGACCTTTGCGCGGTTCGCCTCGACGCGATCGAGACGCAGCCGATGTACAACGTGATCTCGCAGCTTGTCTACGCCGCCGGACGGCACCAGGTCAGCGACGTCTGGATCGCCGGCGCACGGAAATTGCGCGAGGGTGTGCTGATCGATCTTGATCCGACCGAGCTTCGCGAACGGGCGCATCGCTGGCACGATCGGCTGTCTGAGAGATGACCCAAGCGCGTACGCGCTATCCTCATGCCATGAATACGCCGGCACAAAACGTAAATCCCGCCGAAACCGCGAAGTTCGATCGTCTCGCCGCACGCTGGTGGGATCCCGACGGGGAATCGCGGCCGCTGCACGATCTCAATCCGGTGCGTCTTGCCTACATCGCCGAGCGCACGACCCTCAAAGAGATTCGCGCGCTCGATGTCGGCTGTGGCGGCGGCTTGCTGAGCGAAGCGCTCGCACGCGCTGGCGCGCGGGTAATCGGGATCGACCTCGCGCCGGCCGTGCTGGATGTCGCGCGGCTTCATCTTCACGAGAGCGGCCTTTCTGTCGACTACCGCGAGATGGGCGTCGAAGCGTTGGCGGGCGAAATGGCCGGCCAGTTCGACATCGTCACCTGCATGGAGATGCTGGAACACGTGCCCGATCCCGGCAGCGCAATTCGTGCGTGCGCGGCGTTGTTGAAGCCCGGCGGCAAACTGTTCCTGTCGACATTGAATCGCACGCCGCTGGCGTTCGGCGCGGCGATTCTCGGCGCCGAACATCTGCTGCGACTTCTTCCGCGCGGAACGCACCACTACGCGCAGTTCTTGAAGCCGAGCGAAATCGCGGGCGATTTGCGCACGTCCGGACTTTCGCTCGACGATCTTTCGGGCATCGCCTACAACCCGTTCTCGCGCAAGGCGTGGCTCAGCACAAGCGTCGCCGTGAACTACCTCGTGTGTGCTTCGAAGCCCGCATGAGCCCGATCTCGCCGCCGCGCGCGGTTTTTTTCGATCTCGATGGCACGCTGGTGGATTCCGCGCCGGATCTCATCGCCGCCGTCGAGGCGTTGTGCAACGAGCTCGGCGCGCCGCCGCCGGATGCCGAGCGCGTGCGCGAAGTCGTCTCCGCGGGCGGGCGCGCGATGCTGCGTCGCGGATTGCCCGGCGCGGACGACGTGATGATCGATCAGTGGCTGCCGCGTTTTCTCGATCTCTATTCGGTCAACATGGTTCAGCACACGCGTCTCTACGCCGGCATGGACGCGGTGCTCGCGGATTTCGAGACGCGCGGCATTCATTGGGGCGTCGTCACCAACAAGCCGGGCTGGCTCGCGCGACCTTTGCTGCAACAGATGAACCTCGACTCGCGTTGCGCGGCGCTCGTTACG
>DASYJJ010000429.1:0-8058 GCA_035996605.1 Rhodanobacteraceae bacterium | reverse complement strand
GGCGCTTCGTCCGAGTGAAAGGCCGCGCGAGCCCCGATTGACCACGTTCCGGCTTAAATAGTACTATTTCAGTCCTGATTTAACAGCCGGCAAAACAGCCATGCTCCGCGTCAGCAAATTGACCGATTACGCGACCGTCGTGATGACCTGCCTCGCCGCCGGCGAGGGCGTGATGAGCGCGCAGGCGCTTGCCGAGCGGGCGCGCCTTGAGCTTCCGACCGTGAGCAAGCTTCTGAAGCAGCTCGCGCAAGCCGGCCTCGTCGCATCGACGCGCGGAATCAACGGCGGTTATCGTCTCGCGCGCGCGGCCGAGCGCATCACGATCGCGGATATCGTCACCGCGATGGAAGGCCCGATCGGCATGACCGAATGCAGCGCGCACGCGGGTCTGTGCGATCACGAGCCGCATTGCGGCGTGCGCGTGAACTGGCAGCGCATCAATCAGGCGATCGCCGGCGCGCTGGCGAGAGTGACACTCGCCGACATGCAGCATCCGCCGCCGAAATTGCGCATGCCGATTCCGCTGCGCGTCGCGACACTTTAGGAACTGCAACGTAGCTTCGAAATACCAACTCATGGCCACCGAACGCATCCAGATCGAAAACGAGCTTCGCGAACGCGCGCCGACACCCGATGCCGTCGCGGCGGCGATCAACCGTCGTTACGACGCGGGTTTCGTCACGCAGATCGAAACCGAAACGCTGCCACCGGGACTCGGCGAAGACGTCGTGCGCGCGATTTCGCTGCGCAAGCACGAACCCGAATGGATGACCGAGTGGCGTCTGAAGGCTTATCGGCACTGGTTGACGATGACGCCGCCTTCGTGGGCCAAGCTCAGGATCGAACCGATCGATTTTCAGGCGATCAGCTATTACGCGGCGCCGAAGAACCGGCCGAAATCGCTGGACGAAGTCGACCCGAAACTGCTCGAGACCTACGAAAAACTTGGCGTGCCGTTGCACGAACGCGCGCGGCTTGCAGGCGTGGCGGTGGACGCGGTGTTCGACTCGGTGTCGGTCGGCACGACGTTCCGCAAGGAGCTGGCCGAAGCCGGCGTCATCTTCTGCTCGATCTCCGAAGCGATCCGCGAGCATCCGGAACTGATCAAGAAATACCTCGGCAGCGTCGTGCCGATCACCGACAATTTCTTCGCGTCGCTGAATTCCGCGGTGTTTTCCGACGGAAGTTTCGTCTTCGTGCCGAAGGGTGTGCGTTGTCCGATGGAGCTCTCGACCTATTTCCGCATCAACGCTCGCGATACCGGCCAGTTCGAGCGCACGCTGCTGATCGCCGAGGAAGGCGCGAGCGTTTCGTATCTCGAAGGCTGCACCGCGCCAATGCGCGATGAAAACCAGCTGCACGCGGCCGTGGTCGAGCTGGTCGCGCTCGACGACGCCAACATCAAGTATTCGACCGTGCAGAATTGGTATCCGGGCGATGAGAATGGCAAGGGCGGCATCTACAACTTCGTGACCAAGCGCGGCGATTGCCGCGGCGCGCGCTCGAAGATTTCGTGGACGCAAGTTGAAACCGGTTCGGCGATCACCTGGAAATATCCGAGCTGCGTGCTGCGCGGCGACGATTCCGTCGGCGAATTCAACTCGGTCGCCTTGACGCATCATCGCCAGCAGGCCGACACCGGCACCAAGATGATCCACATCGGCCGCAATACGAAGTCGAAGATCGTGTCGAAAGGCATCAGCGCGGGACGCGGCCAGAACACATACCGCGGTCTCGTTCGCGTCGAGAAGGGGGCCGAGGGCGCGCGCAATCACACGCAATGCGATTCGCTGCTGATCGGCAAGCAGTGTGGCGCGCACACGTTTCCGTACATCGAGGTCAAGAACCCGGGCGCGATCGTCGAGCACGAAGCGACGACGTCGAAGATTTCCGAAGATCAGTTGTTCTATTGCCGCGCGCGCGGCATCGGCGAGGAAGACGCCGTCTCGATGATTGTCGACGGTTTCTGCAAACAGGTATTCAAGGAGTTGCCGATGGAGTTTGCGGTCGAGGCGAAAAAACTGCTCGAGGTTTCGCTCGAAGGAGCGGTCGGATGAAAATTACGCCAACGCTCCTACTGCTCGCGTTCGCATCTGTCGTCGTTGCCGCAAGCGAACCGGCCGCGAAGAAATACACGCCCGAAATCCACGGTGTCCTGACCAATGCCAGGCAGTCGGGTCCGGTGAACGTATGCCTGCGCCAGAGCGGAAGCGAAATCCGCGCCTGCGGCTATACGGATTCAAGCGGGCGTTTCTTCATTCCCTCGTCGGGTCCGATGCACTCGGCGCAAGCGAAATCCGACGGAGAAAATGCCGACATCATTCCAACGTACTGGCTCGAAACCGGCCGCGTCGACGTCGCCAAGAAGCTCTGGCCGGTCGATCCGGTCACCGACCGGTTCACCGCGATCGAGCTCGACTGCGATCTGTCGCGCGCGGGTCGCGCCGGCGACGCGTTCCGCGCGTGCGACATGAAGACCTCGAAAGCTCTGTTCGCAACCGTGCCGCGCGATGATTCGCCTTACCGCATGACGCACACGCCCAAACCTCCGGCGAAATGAACGAAGCAACGCATCCCATGCTGAAGATCGAAAACCTCCATGTCCTGGTCGCCGGAAAGGAAATCCTCAAAGGCATCTCGCTCGAGGTCAATGCGGGCGAGATGCACGCGATCATGGGTCCGAACGGCGCGGGCAAGTCGACGCTCGGTTATGTGCTGGCCGGGCGCGAAGGTTACGAAGTCACTGAGGGTTCGATTCGTTACGAAGGTCGCGATCTCTTGGCGCTCGAACCCGAAGAGCGCGCCGCGGCGGGCGTCTTTCTTGCGTTCCAATATCCGGTCGAGATTCCCGGCGTCAACAACACCTATTTCCTGCGCGCGGCGCTGAACGCGCAGCGCAAACACCGCGGCGAGCCCGAGTTGGATTCGATGCAGTTCTTGAAGCGCGTGCGCGAGAAGCTCGCCGTGCTGCACCTCAAGGACGAACTCCTGCACCGCGCGGTCAACGAAGGTTTCTCCGGCGGCGAAAAGAAGCGCAACGAGATCTTCCAGATGGCGTTGCTCGAACCGAAGCTCGCGGTTCTCGACGAGACCGATTCCGGCCTGGACATCGATGCGCTGAAAATGGTTGCCGACGGCGTCAACGCGTTGCGCGCGCCGGAGCGTGCGTTCGTCGTCATCACGCACTACCAGCGGTTGCTCGATTACGTCGTGCCGGATTTCGTGCACGTGCTCGCGGACGGCCGCATCGTCGAAAGCGGCGACAAATCGCTTGCACACAAGCTCGAAGAGCACGGCTACGCGTGGATCGCCGAGCGCAAACTCGCTGGAGCGGCGTGATGGCGAGCGCGCTGCTCGAATCGTTGCTGGATCGTGAGGCGCTCGAGCGCGCTGCTGGACCGGGCGAGCCTGAGTGGCTCGCAGCTGCGCGCCGCACCGCTGCGCAATCGCTCGCTCGCGAGGGGCTTCCGGGACCGCGCAGCGAAGCGTGGAAATACACCAGCCTGCGCGCGCTGGAACAACGAAAGCCCAGCGTCGGCGACGCGGGTGCGATGACGCGTGCCATCGACGCCGCGCTGTTCGATCTGCCGGGTATCGATGGCGCGCGCCTGGTTTTCGTCAACGGCCAATTGCGAAAGGATCTTTCGCGTTTCGCCGAACAATCCGGGCTCTCGGTTTCGACGTTGGCGACGACAGATCCGGATCAACTCGAATGCTGGCGCGCTGCGCTCGCGCGCGAACGAACCGACGACGGGTCGGCTTTCGCGCGGCTCAACACTGCGCTCGCAACGGACGGGCCCGTCATTCGAGTCGCCGCACACGCGCACGTCAAGACGCCGGTGCATCTGGTCTTCATCGGGGCCGCGAGTGAGCATGAGATCGCCTGGCATGCACGCGCGCTCATCGAGGTCGGCGAGGGCGCATCGTTGCGCTTGATCGAGCATCACCTTGGACTTGCTTCGCCAAGCGCTTCACAAATAGGCAATCTCTTCGCGAATCACGTACTGGATCGCGGCGCGCGGCTCGATGTCGTGCAGATCCAGGACGCCGCACCTGGCGCAACATTGTTCCGTCGCAGCGAATGCGCGCTGTCTCACGACGCAACGCTCGCAACGCATACGCTGGAAATCGGTGCGCAGATGACGCGGCACGACATCGATGTCAATCTCTGCGGTGATGGCGCACGTTTCGTTTCGCGCGGCGTTTTCGTGCTGCGCGGCAGGCAACACGCGGACACGCACATGGACGTTCGCCATATCGCGCGAAACACGACCAGCGACGTCCTCTGGCGCGGCGTCGCGGACGAGCGCGCGCGTGGCGTGTTCCACGGCGCAATCACCGTAGCCGCCGGCGCTGACGGAGCCGACGCGAACCTTTCGAACAAGAATCTGCTGCTTTCGCCAAACGCGGAGATCGACACGCAGCCCGTGCTGGAAATCTATGCGGACGAGGTGAAGGCGGCGCACGGCGCGACGGTCGGTCAGCTAGACGAGCAGGCGATGTTCTATCTGCGGTCGCGCGGATTGTCGCCCGACGCCGCCCGCCATTTGCTGATCGCGGCGTTCTGCTCCGCCGCGTTGTCGGAGTTGCAGCCCATCACGTTGCGTGAGCATCTCGGTGCGATGCTGACCGCGCGGCTGCCGCGCGCGGAGGCGACCTGAGATGAGCGCGCTCGAGTTCACGGCCATGGACTCAACGGTCGGCTCAAACGTCGAATCGACGATCGGCCCGGTTGGAATCGACACCGCCGAGCACTATCGTTGGGGCGCTGTCTGCGACGGCTGGCATCTGCTCAAGCGCGATGATTTCAGCGTGATCCGCGAGCGCGTTCCGCCTGGCGCTGCGGAAACGCGCCACACGCACAATCACGCACGCCAGTTTTTTTACGTTCTCGATGGCGCAGCATCGATCGAAGTCGATGGCGTTTGCCATGCGCTCGCGGCGGGACAGGGCCTGCACGTTCCGCCCGGCGCCGTACATCAGTTCCGCAACGACTCGGCGGCGGATGTGCACTTCCTCGTGGTGTCGGTTCCCAAGAGCCACGGCGATCGCGAAAACGTCGATGAGTCCGGAGCTGAGGAATGAGCGCCCGCCCGAACGACGTATCCGTTCCGTTCGATGTCGCACGCGTGCGACGCGATTTTCCGTTGCTCGCGCGCACAGTGCACGATAAACCGCTGGTTTATTTCGACAATGCCAACACGTCGCAGAAACCGGAGGCGGTGATCAGCGCGGTCGACCGCTTCTATCGCGAGACGAATGCGAACGTTTCGCGCGCCGTGCACACGCTCGGCGAAGAGGCAACGGCCGCCTATGAGGCTACGCGCGACAAGCTCGCGCGATTCATCAACGCAAACTCGAGGGACGAAATCGTATTCACAAGCGGCACGACGCAGGCGATCAATCTCGTCGCGTACAGCTATCTGTTGCCGCGGCTCCAACCGGGCGACGAGATCGTCGTCACGACGATGGAGCATCACGCGAACATCGTGCCGTGGCAGATTCTCGGCGATCGGGCGGGGGCCAGCCTCAAGGTCGCGCCGATCACGGAAAACGGCGAGTTGATCGTCGAGCGTTTCGTCGATCTCCTGACGCCGCGCGTCAAGCTCGCATGCGTCACGCACGTTTCGAACGTGCTCGGCACGATCAATCCGGTCGCCGAGCTCGCGCGAGCGGCGCGCCGACGCGGCATTCCGCTGCTCGTGGACGGCTCGCAGGCAATGCCGCATATGCCGGTCGACGTGCGCGCGCTCGGCTGCGATTTCTACGCGCTGACAGGTCACAAGATGTTCGGCCCGACCGGCACCGGCGCGCTTTGGGCGCGCAAGGAACTGCTGCGCGACATGCCGCCGTTCTTCGGCGGCGGCGAGATGATCCGCGAAGTGCGTTTCGAAGGCACGACGTACGCCGATCCGCCGCATCGTTTCGAAGCGGGCACGCCGAATGTTGCTGGTTTCGTCGGGCTTGGCGCTGCGATCGACTATATGGAGTCCGTCGGTCGCGAACGCATTGTCGCGTGGGAGCACGAACTGCTTGATCACGCGACGGCTGCAATGAAGTCGGTGCCGGGTCTTCGCATCGTCGGCGAGGCCAAGAACAAGGCCGCGGTGATCTCGTTCCTCGTGGACGGCGCGCACGCGCACGATCTTGCAACGCTGCTCGATTACGAAGGCATCGCGGTGCGCTCGGGTCATCACTGCGCGCATCCGCTCATGCAGTTTTACGGCGTGCCGGCGACCGTGCGCGCGTCCCTTTCGATGTACAACACGCACGAGGAAATCGATCGCTTCGTCGAGGCGATCGGCAGAGTGCGCAAGTTGCTTGCATGACGGCGTTTCGCACGAGCGGCCGTCCGCAAACCGCGCTCGCATCCTCCGGCGCGCGTCCTTAGAATGAATCCGATGGATACGCCAGCACTCTATCGGGAAGCCGTTCTCGATCATTACCGCAACCCGCGCAATCGCGGCGAGCTTGCCGATCACACGCATGCCGCCGATGGCGTCAATCCGCTGTGCGGCGATTCGTTGCGCATCGAGCTCAGCTGCGCGCGCGGTCGAATCACCAGCATGCGGTTTTCGGGTGAAGCGTGCGCGATCGCGACGGCAACTGCGTCGATGCTGAGCGAGGTCGTGCGCGGTCTTGAAGTCGCCAAGGTCGAGACGCTGCACGCACCGTTCGAACAGATCCTGAGCGGCGAGCTCGACGCGCACCGCTCGCTCGGCTCTCTCAACGCGCTCGCAGAGCTTCACCGCTATCCGGCCCGGCGAAAGTGCGCGGAGTTGGCCTGGGCGACGCTGCGTGCGGCGTTGGCCGGCACCGCGCGTGTGACCACGGAGACGCCATGAGCTCGGTCGTGGATCGTGCGGTGACGTTTCGTCTGGCGACGTCGGCCGACGTCGGCGCGATCGTTGCGCTGGTCGAGTCGGCGTATCGAGGCGATGTCAGCCGCAAGGGCTGGACGACCGAAGCGGATCTCCTGGATGGACAGCGCACGGATCCCGTGGGTGTCGGCGAGATTCTTTCCAAACCCCTGTGCTGCATCCTGCTCGGCGAGCGCGGCACGGATCTACTTGCTTGTGCGAACCTCGAACGGCGCGGAAACGTCGCCTACTTTGGCATGTTTTCGGTGCGCCCGGACATGCAGAGCTGCGGTCTCGGACGCGTGGTGCTCGCCGAGGCCGAACGCATCGCCCGGAGCGACTGGCATTGCACGGAGATGCAGATGACCGTGATTTCAGTGCGCGACGAATTGATTGCGTGGTACGAGCGTCGCGGCTACGCGCGCACGGGCCGTTATTCGCCGTTCCCGTACGGTGACGAGCGCTTCGGCATTCCCAAGCGCGACGATCTGCGCTTCGAGTTCCTGGTCAAGCCGCTGTGAGTTGCGCGTTCTCATCGGCGCGCGACACGCACGGAGGCGATCGTGGCTGACTGGATTCGCGTTTCGACGACAGCCGAGTTGTTGCCGGGCGAATACCGCGTCGTCTATGACGGCGACACGCCGATCGCGGTATTCAACATCGACGGCGACCTATACGCGATCGAAGACCTGTGCACGCACGACGGCGGTGAATTGACCGGCGGCATCATCGAAGGACGCGAAGTCGAATGCCCGCGTCATGGCGCTCGCTTCGACATCACGACCGGCGCCGCACTGACGCCGCCGGCGTATGAGCCGACCGCCAAGTTTCCGGTCAAGGTCGAGGACGGTTTTGTCTACACGCGCGACGACCGCTGGGACTGAATGTCAGGCAGCAACGCGGGAAAGCGCAGCGTGACGCGCAGTCCGCGACCATCGTGGCCGCGCGCGAATGCGAGCGCTGCCTGATGACGTTCGGCGATGCGCCGCACTATCGCAAGACCAAGACCGGAGCCTTCGCGCGCGGTTCCCGGTGCGCGAAAGAAACGCTCTCCCAAACGCGGCCACCACTCCTCGCCGACGCCTGGACCGTCGTCTTCGACGGCGAGAGAAATCGTGCGCAACTCGCGCACGACCTCGACGGTGACGCTGCCGCCCGGGCCAACGTAACTCAGCGCGTTGTCGACGAGGTTCACGAG
>DASYJJ010000428.1:0-13881 GCA_035996605.1 Rhodanobacteraceae bacterium | reverse complement strand
GCGCGCGACTATCTCGCCTGGTACGCGCCGTATCAGTTCAAGAACGGGAAAGTGCCGTGTTGCGTCGACGCGCGAGGTTCGGACCCCGTTCCCGAAAACGACAGTCACGGCGAGCTTGTCTACCTTGCCGATCAGGTCTATCGCTACACGCACGACCGCGCACTGCTGGAGTCGACATGGCCGCACGTCGACGGTGCCGTGCGGTACATGGATGAGCTCCGCACCAGCGAGCGCACCGACGCCAATCGCAGCGGCGATCGTCGCGCGTTTTATGGACTGATGCCCGCGTCAATCAGCCACGAAGGCTATTCGGCCAAGCCGATGCACTCGTACTGGGACGATTTCTGGACACTGACCGGCTACAAGAGCGCGGTGAATATCGCGGGCGTGCTCGGAAAAACCGATGACGCCACGCAAATCGCACGTTCACGCGACGAATTCCGCGGCGATCTGTACGCGTCGATACGCCAGGCCGTCGCCGATCATCGCATCGACTATCTGCCCGGCTCTGCGGAGCTTGGCGATTTCGATGCGACATCGACAACGATCGCGCTCGCGCCCGCCGGCGAGCAGGCGAACCTGCCGCAGAACCTTCTGCACGCCACGTTCGAGCGGTACTGGCATCAGTTCGCACAGCGACGCGATGGCAGCGCACCCTGGAAAGACTACACACCGTACGAATGGCGCACGGTCGGCAGTTTCGTGCGCCTTGGCTGGCGCGAGCGCGCGCAAGACGCCATCGCGTTCTTCATGCACGATCGCCGGCCCGTCGAATGGAATCAATGGGCCGAAGTCGTCGGCGCCGATGCGCGCGAGTCGCGTTTCGTTGGCGACATGCCGCACGGATGGGTAGCTTCGGATTTCATCCGCTCGGTGCTCGATCTCTTCGCTTACGAACGCGAGTCCGACGAATCGCTGGTGCTCGCGGCGGGCGTTCCCGATTCATGGCTCGATGACGACGGCATCCGCGTCGACAAACTTCGCACGCCTTACGGCCCGATCAGTTTTTCGTTGAAGCGCGAGAGCGACGGATTGCACGCCGAAATCAAAAGTGAAGGCTTCACGATGCCTCCGGGCGGAATCGTGATTTCGCCGCCGACGGTGGCGGGCAGAATCGCGTTCTCGAATGGCCGACGAATCGAAACGAAGAACGGGGAACTGCGCGTGCACGCGCTGCCGGCACATATCATGATAGGCAACGCGGGCACGAGTGAGTCGAAGCCGGTGCCGAAGACGCCGTCACCGGACAAGTAGCAACCTGCAGAACCTTAGGCGTTGCGTGCTGTCAATCGACCTGCTTCGCGCATTGCGTACGCCGCGGCGCCGATGAGACCTACATCGGCTTGCATTACCACCGACGTTGGAACGCGCGCCACCGCTGCGGACAGCCGGCCCTTGTCCTCGAAACGATGCCGGAAGCGGCCTGTTTCGATCCACGACGCCAGCAATGGAGCGAGGCCGCCGGTGAGATAGACACCGTCCCATGCGCCGAATGTCAGCACGAGATCGCCTGCCACCGCGCCGAGCAATTCGCAAAGAAGTTCCACGGCTCGCCGGCACACCGCGTCGGTTTCCGCGGCCCCGGTGATCTGTTCGGGCGCCGAAAAAGACGCTGCCGTACCGCGCATCTCGCACAAGGTCTCATAGAGATTCACCAGACCGCTGCCACAGATTGCGCGCTCGTTCGAAACGTGCCCGAAACGTGCGGTGAGCCGCTCGAGAATCTGGATTTCCTCTGAACCGCCCGGTGCAAGGCTCACATGCCCGCCTTCAGTTTCGAGTGCATGCACGTGTCCGTCCCGCACGATAAGCGCACCGACGCCGAGGCCCGTTCCGGGACCGACGACGGCGAACGTCTGCGTTGCACGCGGGTCGAAACGCGTCGGCGTCGGGCCGCCGATCACGCGAAGGTCGCGAGCCTTGAGCAACGGAACGCTCAACGCCATCGCGGCAAAGTCGTTGATCAGCGTCGCCCGAACGAAACCGAATTCCTGTTCGATAGCGCCCTGCGAGATGACCCATGGCAGGTTCGTCAATTGGGTTTCGCCGTTGACGCGCAGTCCCGCGGCGGCGATCACCGCTGTGTCGGGCCGAGCGCCGACTTCATCGAGATAACGACGCATCGCGCCGGCGAAGCTGGTGAAATCCGCTCCGCGATAACGTCGCGTCATGCCATCGATCAGGGGATCGTTCGACAAGACATCGACCAGCGCAAAGCGCACATGCGTTCCGCCGACGTCCGAGACGAGAACGGGCTCAGTCTGCGCAGGGGTGCTCATTCGCTCATTCGCCTGGCCGATGCAACGTAGCGAGGAAGGCTCATTCCGCTCTGGACTCAGGGCGCTTTTTCGGCGAGCGCGCGACCATTGCTCGCGACGACATCGGCATACAAACGTGCGCTCGCCTTTGGCGTGCGCTTCTGTGTTGCGAAGTCGACGTGCACGATGCCGAAGCGTTTGGAAAAGCCCAGCGACCATTCCAGATTGTCGAGCAGCGACCACGCCATGTAGCCGCGAACATCGCAACCCGCGCTGATCGCGGCGTGGACCGCGCGAAGGTGCTTGCGCAGGTAATCGACGCGCAGCGGGTCTTCGAGCGTTTCGCCTTCGACCGTCGGCGGATCGTAGAACGCCGAACCGTTCTCGGTGATGTACACGGGCGGATTGCCATAACGATCCTTGACCCAGGTCAGTGTGTCGGTCAAGCCCTGCGCGTAGACCTCCCAGCCGGTTTCGGTGTGCGTCGCATTCTGCTTCACGGACGACGCCTTCAGCGGCCACTCGCGCGGATTGTGTCGCGTGACGTTGCGCGTGTAGTAGTTCACGCCAAGGAAATCGATGGGTTGGCGGATCAGATCGAAATCCTCGGCCGGCCATTCGGGCCATGCCTCGCCGAAGATCTCCTTGAGCTCCGGCGGATATTCGCCGCGAAAGACCGGATCGAGGTACTGGCGATTCATGTACGCATCGGCGCGCGCGGTCGCGGCGCGATCCTCGGCGTCGTCGGATGCCGGATATTTCGGCTCGATGTTCACGACGATGCCGACTTCGTGCTTGCCTTCGGCTCGGTACGCTTTCACCGCCGCGCCGTGCGCGCGCAGCAGATGGTGGCTCGCGATCGGCGCCTCGAACATGTTGCGATGGCCCGGCGCAAGCGCGCCGTAGAGATAACCGCCGTCGGTCACCACCCAGGGCTCGTTCAACGTCGTCCACTTTTTCACGCGGCCGTCGAGTTTGCGGTAGACGACGCTCGCGTATTCGGCAAACCAGTCGGCGATATCGGGATTGAGCCAGCCACCGCGATCATCGAGCGCTGCAGGAAGGTCCCAGTGATAGAGCGTCGCCAACGGTTCGATGCCGTTTTCAAGCAGCGCATCGACGAGCTTTTCGTAAAACGCGAGCCCGGCCGGATTGACCCGGCCTTTTCCTTCCGGCAGCACGCGCGCCCAGGCGATGCTGAAACGGTAGGCCTTGAGCCCAAGCGAACGCATCAGTTTCACGTCGTCGCGGAAAAGGCGGTAATGATCGCAGGCGACATCACCCGTATCGCCGTCCTTGACCATGCCGGGCGTGCGCACGAAGCGGTGCCAGATGCTCGGCCCGGCTCCATCCGCGAGCGGCGAGCCCTCGATCTGATAAGCGGACGTCGCGGTTCCCCAGAGAAAACCCCTGGGAAATTCAAAGGTCTGATCCATCGGCTCCCCACGCGTCGCGGGCTGGTGGCGAAGGCGTGAAAACGTTTACATTGAGGGTTCGCAGGATAGCCGATCGAGTCGGCATTTGGCACTCTGGCCGGACCCGCGAGACCCACGGGCAAGCGCCCCGGGTCCAGCGCACTTGATTGGGAGAATACATGGCGGCGGTGCGGCTTGACTCGGTGCGCAAGGTCTACCCGAACGGTCAGGTCGCCGTCGCGGGCGCGAGCTTCGAGGCGGTCGATGGCGAATTCCTGGTGCTGGTCGGCCCCTCGGGCTGCGGAAAATCGACGCTGCTGCGCATGATCGCCGGGCTCGAATCGGTGACCGCGGGGACGCTTTCGATCGGCGATCGCGTGGTCAACGACGTCGCACCGCGCGATCGCGACATCGCGATGGTGTTCCAGAATTACGCGCTCTATCCGCACATGACCGTCGCGCAGAATCTTGCGTTCGGTCTCAACCTGCGCCACACGCCGCGCACGGAAACCGAATCTCGCGTGCGCGAGGCCGCGCACATGCTCGATCTCGGCGAGGTGCTGGATCGCAAGCCCGCGCAGCTTTCCGGCGGCCAGCGCCAGCGCGTCGCGCTTGGACGCGCGCTGGTGCGCAAGCCCGCCGTTTTTCTGCTCGACGAACCGCTTTCGAATCTCGATGCGAAACTGCGGCTCGGCACGCGCGTCGAGATAGCCAAGCTGCATCGCAAGCTCGGCGCGACGATGATCTACGTAACGCATGATCAGATCGAGGCGATGACGCTCGGCCGGCGCATTGTCGTCATGAACAGCGGCGAGATCCAGCAGATCGACACGCCGATGCAGCTGTATCAGAAGCCCTCGAACGTGTTCGTCGCCGGTTTCGTCGGCAGTCCTGCGATGAATTTCTTCCGCGGCCGCGTGCTTGACGATCGAAGCTTGCAGCTCGGATCGACCGTGCTGCGCGGCGCATCAACGGCGGCTATTCCGGATTTGGCCTCGCTGGCTGGTCGCGAGTTGATCGTCGGGCTGCGCCCCGAAGATTTGATCATGACAACTGAGGCATCACCCGATTCCGCGACGCTCGCGGCCAGACTCGAAGTCGTCGAGCCGGTCGGCAACGAGATTTTTCTCAATCTGCGCTACGAGGAGCAGGCGCTGGTCGCGCGCGTCCTGCCGCAAGCGTTGCCCGAAGTGGGTTCGGTGCTGAATCTCGGTGTGCGAATGACGGCCTTGCATCTCTTCGACGCGCGGACTGAAAAGCGCATCGAAGCATCGGCGTGACAAACCATCGAGGTGAAGCGATCGCGCTGCCTACTGCCGCGAAGCAGACGTCTCGCGACACTCTTCGCAAACGCCGTGGACTTCCAGCGTCTGCGCGCGCGCACGGAAGCCATGCTCGCGCGCCTGCTCGCCGAGCAATCGCGAAACACGTTCGTCGCAAATCTCCACAGCGCCCGAGCAGACATCGCAGATCAGGAACGGCACCTGATGCGCTTCGTTCGGGTGATGACAGCCGACGAATGCGTTCACCGATTCAAGCTTGTGAATGAAGCGGTGCTCGAGCAGGAAATCGAGCGCGCGATAGACGGTTGGCGGCGCTGCGCCACCGCGGCCTTCGCGAAGTTGATCCAGCAGATCGTAGGCCTTGACCGGCTTTTCCGAAGCGGCGATGAGCTCGAGCACACGAAGGCGCAGCGGCGTCAGGCGCAACCCGCGGAGCTCGCACGCGCTCGCGACCGCGCCGACGAACCCTTTCGCGTCGTGCCGATGCTGGTGGCGGCCGTGGCGTTGATTGGTGCTTCGCTGCATGAGGTCTCCGCGGACGCCAAGCGATCTTAACCCCGGCCGCAGCGCCCGTCACCGAAGAAATGGCGATCGCGAACGGTGCAATCAAGTACCGCGGGCTACCAGCCCGACGAGCGATCCTGGGCCTTCAGCTTCGAGCGCGAGGTCTGCCCCGCGTATTTACGGAACTCGATTCCGCAGAACTGACACACCTTCGCCGCCGGCTGGTTGCGCCGGCCGCATGCCGGACATTCGATCATTGTCGATTTCGAGAGTGCGATCACGACCCAACCGATCGGCCCGAGCGCGGCGCCCCAAATGAAACCCGCAAGCCAGCGACCCTTGGCCCAACCGATAGCCGCTCCGATCAGCGCGCAGATCAGGGTAAGAACAAGTGCCCATTCCCATAGCACCGGATCGAGCAGCGTATCGATGCATTGCCGAAGCAGCGCCTGAATGGCATCGGGGTCGGTCTGATCAACATTGCCGAGCGAGGTCAGCGTGCACTCGAGTGCCATGGCGTCTCCCTCAGCCGACGCGCGCGAGCGCGGCTTCGATGCGACGCAGTGCTTCGCTGCGCCCAGCAAGGAACGTCGTGTGATCGATCGACGGCGATACCTGGGTGCCGGTCAGCGCAACACGCAACGGTTGCGCAACCTTGCCCATGCCCTCGCCGATCGACGCGGCGGCGGCTTCGATCGCACCGTGCACGTTTTCGACCGACCAGTCGCCGATCTCGGCAAGTTTCGCGTGCACGGCTTCGAGCGCCGGACGCGCCGTCGGCGTCTTCAGGTGCTTGGCCACGGCCGCCTCGTCGTAGTGTTCGAGAGGCGCGTACCAGACGCGGGCCTTCTCCACCATTTCCTTCAGTGTCTTCGCGCGGTCGCGCAATGCGACGATCACGTCCGCCGGATCGGGACCTTTCTCCGGATCGATACCCGCAGCGCGAAGCTGCCATTCAAAATGCGGCGCGATCTCGAGCGGATCGTCGCTCTTGAGATATTGCTGATTCAGCCACGAAAGCTTTTCGACATCGAAACGCGACGCCGACTTGTTGACATCGGCGATATCGAACAGGCTGATCATTTCGTCGCGCGAAAAGATTTCCTGATCGCCGTGCGACCAGCCGAGTCGCACCAGATAGTTCAGCAGCGCGTGCGGCAGGAATCCATCGTCGCGATATTGCATCACGCCGACGGCGCCGTGGCGCTTGCTCAATTTCTGCCCGTCTGCGCCGAGAATCATCGGCAGGTGCGCGAATTCCGGCACCGGCTCGCCCAGGGCGTGGTAGATGTTGATCTGGCGCGGCGTGTTGTTGACGTGATCGTCGCCGCGGATGACTTCGCCGATCTTCATGTCGACATCGTCAACAACGACGGCGAAGTTGTAGGTCGGGAAACCGTCCGAGCGGATCAGTACGAGATCGTCGAGCTCCTCGTTGCTCCACTCGATGCGGCCCTTGACCTTGTCTTCGAAGACGACGCTGCCGCCCTGTGGGTTCTTGAAACGAATCACGCGATTGGGATCGTCGCGGAGCGGCTCGTTGCGTTCGCGATAAAAGCCGTTGTAGCGGGGTTTTTCGCCCTTCGCCATCGCGGCGTTGCGCATCGTCTCGATTTCGTCTTTCGATTCGTACGCGTAATACGCCTTGCCCGCGCGAAGCAGGTCTTCGGCGACCTGGCGATACCGATCCATGCGAAGCGTCTGGTAGTACGGCCCTTCGTCCGCATCGAGACCGAGCCATTGCATGCCGTCCAGAATTGCCTGTACGGCTTGCTCGGTCGAACGCTCGCGATCGGTATCCTCGATGCGCAGGATGAACTCGCCTCCGCGATGGCGCGCTTCGAGCCAGCAGTAAAGGGCGGTGCGAGCGCCGCCGATGTGCAGGTAACCGGTTGGGCTGGGAGCGAAGCGGGTGCGAATGGTCATTGAACGAATCGAAGGAGGATGTGAATCGGAGCGCCGCGCTCAGCACGGCAACAGCGCTCCAGTTTAGCCGATACGTGACCGGGCACCGAACCGTCACTGGCCTCGGGCACAATGTGCGGGCCCGAGCAATGGCTTTTCGGATCGATTCATGCGTTTACCGGCTCAACCTTTCTGTTTTCTTTCCATTCGTCTCGTCGCACTTTCTCTGTCCGCGCTTGCGCTCGCGGGATGCGAAGCGACCCGGTCCGAACACGCCGAACGCACGCAGTCGGCAACAGCCGATGGCACGCGTGCCGAGCTCGCGATCCTCGAATCAACCGATCTCCACTCCAACATCCTGAGTTACGACTACTACCGCCTCGCCGATGATCCATCGATCGGATTCACGGGCATGGCGACGCTGGTCAAGCAAGCTCGCGCGGAATTTTCGAACACGATGTTGTTTGACGACGGCGACACGATTCAGGGCACGGCGCTCGCCGATTACCAGGCTCGCGTAAAACCGGTCGCTTGTGACGAGGAACTGGCGATCTACCGCGCGATGGACGCGCTCGGCTACGACGGCGGCACGATAGGCAACCACGAGTTCAACTACGGCCTGCCGTTTCTTTCGCAGGTGACGGGCCAGCCAATGAATGTCGATGGCGTCGATACTCGGCGCTGCAAAGGCCCGGCGTTTCCGCTGGTGCTCTCGAATGTGTTCAGCAAGCGCGACGACAAGCCGATTTATCCGCCGTACGCGTGGGTCGACAAGACGCTCAAAGTGCGGGACTCCAGCGGCCGCGAGAACGAGGCGACGATCCGCGTCGGGTTTATCGGATTTACTCCGCCGCCGATCATGCAATGGGACAAGCGCAATCTCGAAGGCAAGGTTTACACGAAAGACGTAGCGGAAGCCGCACGCGAATTCCTGCCGGAGCTGCGTGCGCACAACGTCGATCTGGTGATCGCGATCTCGCACGGTGGGATCGACACGTCGCCCTATGTTCCGATGATGGAAAACGCGAACGCATATCTCGCGCAGGAAACCGGCATCGATGTCCTGCTGCTTGGTCACTCGCACGCGTCATTTCCGGATCCCGGCAACACCAAATCGCGTTTCGCCAATTTGCCCGACGTGGACAATCAGCGCGGCTTCGTTCACGGCAAACCCGCGGTCATGGGCAACTACTGGGGCAAGAGCCTTGGCGTCATCGACCTGGCACTCGTGCGCAGGGATGGACACTGGCAGATCGACGCGTCGGCGACGCATTCCGAAGTGCGCGACGTCAAGCGCGCGGACGGAGCGAGCGCCGGGCCGGACCCCGATATCGCCGCGCTCGTCGAACCGATCCACGAGGCGACCATCGCCTATGTATCGACGCCGATCGGCGAAAGCGATTTCCCGATGACGACATATTTCGCCGATGTCGGCGAAGTGACTGCGCTGCAGCCGGTCAACATGGGGCAGCGCGAATACGCCGAAAACTACATCGCCAGGAACCTCCCGCAATACGCCGGCATTCCGGTGCTTTCGGCGGCCGCGCCGTTCAAAGGCGGCTTTGGTGGGCCGACCGACTACACCGACATCGCCGCTGGACCGCTCGCAATCCACAATGCAGCGGATCTTTATCTCTATCCGAATACGCTGACGGCGGTGAAAATCGATGGCACGACGCTGAGAGGCTGGCTCGAGCATTCCGCCGAGCGTTTCAACCGCATCGATGCCGCGAAACCCGAAGCGCAGGATCTCATCAACCGCAAATTTCCGAGTTACAACTTCGACGTGATCCAGGGTGGCATCACCTACGCGATCGACGTGACGCAACCGGTGTCGAATCGCATTCGCGACGTGCGCTTCCACGGCAAAGCCGTGACCGCCGATCAGGCCTTCATCGTCGTCACCAACAACTACCGCGCGAGCGGCGGCGGTCATTTTCCGGGCCTCGACGGCTCGAACATCGTGTTGTCAGCGCCCGACGCGAACCGCGACGCGTTGATCGCTTGGGTGCGTGAGCACAAGCATCTTATCCGTGCGGCGAGCGGCGCAGATCGAAACTGGCGTTTCGTGCCGGTACGGACCGCGGGGCCTGTCGTTTTCGTTTCGGCGACCGGGAAGCTCGATGTCGCCAAAGCGGCTGGCCTGCGCGGCATCACGATCGTCAAGGACAACGGCGATGGCTTCTCGACGTACGCCATCGATTTCGCTGCAAAGCAGCAGGGCATGAAGTGAATTCCTTGCCCCATCGCGACCGCGCGAATGCGCGAAAGGCCACCTCGCTGATGTAAAGTCCGCGGGACGCGCGGCGTGGTTTTGCTAGTGTGCGAGCCGATCGGGTTTCACTTGGAAGTGGATTCACGCACTCGCTGCAACGACGCACGCGCCCATTCGCGCTACAAGCCAATCTCACGCCAAACCACACGCAACGGAGCCCATCCATGCCACGTTGGATGCACGTCCTGTCGATCAGCTTCCTGCTCGCCGCCTGCTCGCCGGAAGCACCGCCACCGCAGGCCGAAAAGGCTGCGCCAGCCACGGCTCAACCCGCCGCGCCTTCCGCTGATGAACAGTTCACCGATATCTCCAAGCGCTGGCTGGATGGCTCGTTCAAGAACAGCCCGGTCAGCGCAACGCAGACCGGCGATCACCGCTTCGATAGCGAACTCGACGACTTGAGTGCGGCCGGTCGCCAGGCGGCGCTCGATTTTTCGCGCGCGATCCTGGGCGATCTCGACAAGCTCGATCGCAGCAAGCTTTCGCGCGAAAACCAGGTCGATTACGGCCTGCTGCACAACCAGGTGAAATCCGACATCTGGAGCACCGAGACGTTGCAGAGCTGGGCGTGGGATCCGACGCTCTACAGCCAGCTCGCCGGCGGCGCGCTGTATACGCTGATGGCGCGCGAGTTCGCGCCGATGCCCGATCGCCTGCGCGCCGCGACCGCGCGCATGGAAAAACTGCCGGCGCTGTTCGAGCAGATGCACGCAAACCTCGATCCGAAGCGCGTGCCGAAAATTCACGCCGAAACAGTTTCCAAGCAGAACAAAGGCGTATTGAGCCTGGTCGACGGTCTCATCATGCCGCACGCGAGCGAGTTGCCCGACGGGGACAAGCAGAAACTCGAAGCCGCCGTTGCCGGATTGCGCAAGGCGGTTGAGGAGAATCAGACCTGGCTCGACAAGCAGCTCGTGCCGAACGCCAAGGGTGATTTTCGCATCGGCGCAGCGTTGTACGACCAGAAGCTCGCTTTCGCGCTGAATTCGCCGCTCGGTCGCCAGGAAATCCGGCAGCGGGCCGAGGCCGCGCTCGAAAGCACGCGCACGGAAATGTATGGAATCGCGCGCAAGGTTCTTGCCGGAAAACCGAAGGCGCCGCCGCTGCCGGAGAATCCGAGCGAAGCGCAGAAACAGGCGGCGATCCAGGCCGCGCTGGATCTTGCGTATACCGACCGGCCTGCGCGCGACAACGTCATGCCGACGGCCGAAGCCGCCCTGGCGAACGCCACCGAGTTCGTGCGCACCAAGAATCTCGTCACGTTGCCGGATTCGCCCGTGAAAGTAATTCCGATGCCGGAGTTCCAGCGCGGCGTCGCCCTCGCCTATTGCGATGCGCCGGGTCCGCTCGACAAGAGTCTCGACACGTTCTACGCGGTGTCGCCGATTCCGGACGACTGGAGCAAGAAGCAGGTCGATTCGTTCCTTCGCGAATACAACACGCGGTCGATCAACGAGCTGACGATCCACGAAGCAATGCCGGGCCATTACGTGCAGCTTTGGCATTCGAACAAATATCCGTCGGTGCTGAGGGCGGTGCTTTCTTCGGGCGCCTTCGTCGAAGGCTGGGCCGTGTATGCGGAGAAAGTCATGGCCGATCAGGGCTATCTCAACGACGATCCGCTGTATCACCTCGTGCATCTGAAGTGGGATCTGCGCTCGATCTCCAATGCGATTCTCGATCAGGCGATCCACGTCGATGGAATGTCGCAGCAGGACGCGATGAAGTTGATGACCGAAAAAACGTTCCAGGAAGAACGCGAGGCGGCCGGCAAGTGGGTGCGCGCGAGCCTGACATCGGCTCAGCTGCCAACGTATTTCGTCGGCTGGCAGGAACACCTTGATCTGCGCAAGGAAGTCGAAAAACGCGAAGGCGACAAATTCGACCTCAAGGCGTATCACGACAAAGTGTTGTCGTTCGGCTCGCCACCCGTGCGCTATGCACGCGAGCTGATGCTCGACGAGCCCATCGATTGAACGAAGCGCAATGAACGCGCGATTTCAGCGAGATCTGGAATCGCGCGTCAGCCTCTCCCCCGAGTGCGATCCGCGCGCCCGAGGAAAATGCGTCCCGGCCTTCGCCGGGACGCCACGTATATCACTTGTGGCGCTGCGTCAATCGGGGCGCACCTTGAAGTACATCAGCAGGCCGATAATCAACGCCACTTGCAGCAACAGGCCGGGCAGATACCACTGTACGAACCAGAATGTCAGTGCGAACGAGAGCGCAAACAAAACGCCGACGATGGCCTTGGTGCGCGGATAAGCATCGGCCGCGAACACGAAATACACAGCCAGCAGCGCAGCCACCCACGGAATGATCCCGGCGAGCGGCATCAGCCTGTGGCGCCTCGCGTTTCGCGTGCGGACATCATTCGCCTCGATGCCGAACGCTTGCTCACTTCACGTGGATCGTGATCTTCTTCGACACCAGCGGCGGATCGAATTGTCGATGTGCGGCATCGCCGAAATCGAGCTGCAGCGTGTGCGTGCCCGGATCGAGATGAATCGTGTCCTCGGTCTGCGCCTTGCCGTAGTGCTTGCGCGTTGCATCGTTCGGAATCGGCGCGTCGACAGGCGGCAGTTCCTTCTGGTCGATCAATAGATGGTGGTGGCCGGAATTCGGCGTTGCATCGCCGGCGGGCTTGAGCTCGATGCCCTTCACGCCGAACTTGACCGTCACGTCCTGGCCGACAGTCGCGCCGTTCTTGGGCGACACGATGAAAACCTTGGCCCCATGAGGCGCCTTGGCGCGCGCGGACGCGGCGTCCTGCGCGGCGGGCGTAAGTCCGCTGCCGAGCAGCAGCGCAACGGCCAGCAGTGATTCGAGTCGCAATACTCGCATGGCGGTTCTCCTCAATCAGGGATGGCGATAATAGCGCCGCACGTATTGGCCCGATTGTGAACGGACGGGTCAGCCCCATGTAAAGTTCGTTCCGAAGAACCGCACTATGTCGAACCCCGATTCCCGCCCCGCGAGCCTCGTGTCCGTGTTCCGCCGCCTGTGGCCGCAGGTCTGGCGCTACCGCATGCGCGTCTGCATCGCGCTTGTGTTCCTGGTGATCGCCAAGCTCGCCAACATCGGCGTACCGCTGATCTTGAAGCAGCTGGTCGACAAGCTCGATATCGCACCAAAACCCTTGCTCGTGCCCTTGCTGCTCCTGGTCGCGTACGGCGCGCTCCGACTTTCTTCATCTCTGTTCCAGGAACTGCGCCAAATTGTTTTTGCGCGCGTGATGGCGCGCACGTCGCGCCAGATCACGCTGCGCGTGTTCGAGCATCTGCACGCGCTGTCTTTGCGTTTTCATCTCGATCGGCGCACCGGCGGCGTCGCGCGCGACGTTGAGCGCGGCATGACGGCAACTTCGGATCTTCTCGACTGGACGATCTACACGATCCTGCCGACGTTGCTCGAAGTCACGATCGTCTGTGGAATCCTCATCGCGAAGTACGACTGGGGCTTCGCGGCGATCACGCTGGCGACGCTCGCCATCTATATCACCTTCACCTTCTCGGTCACCGAATGGCGACTCCGTTACTACCGCGCAGCGAACGCGGCGGATACGGAGGCCAACGCGCACGCGGTCGATTCGCTGCTCAACTATGAAACCGTCAAATACTTCGGCAACGAGCGCCACGAATTCGCGCGCTACGATGGAAGCCTGATGAAGTACGAGGAAGCAACGGTCAAGAGCCTGAAGACGCTGGCCGTGCTCAACATCGGCCAGGCGAGCATTGTCGCGGTCGGACTCACGCTGCTGCTCTGGCGCGCATCAGCCGGCGTTGTCGCCGGCACCTTGACCATTGGCGATCTGGTGCTCGTCAATGCGTTCCTGATCCAGCTCTCGATTCCGCTCAACTATCTCGGCATGGTGTACCGCGAGGTCAAGCAGGCGTTGACCAACATCGAACGGATGTTCGCGCTGCTCGAGGAAAAACGCGAAATCAAGGATGCGCCGGATGCGGCGCCGCTTCGCCTTGCCGGCGGCGATGTCCGCTTCGAGAACGTCGATTTCAACTACGAAGCGGCACGATCGATCCTGCGCGGCGTCGACTTCCGCGTTCCGGCAGGACAAACCGTCGCCGTCGTCGGCACGACCGGCGCAGGCAAATCGACGCTGGCGAGACTCCTGTTCCGCTTCTACGACGTCACCGGCGGGCGCATCACGATCGACGGTCAGGATATCCGCGAGGTGACGCAGGAGTCCCTGCGCAGTGCAATCGGCATCGTTCCGCAGGATA
>DASYJJ010000427.1:0-16527 GCA_035996605.1 Rhodanobacteraceae bacterium | reverse complement strand
CAACGGTCGCATCACGCTCGACGCGGCACACGTCGGCGGCGGTATCGAAACGGTCAGCGGCGATGTCGAAATCGGCGCGGATTCGCGCGTGGAAGGCGGACTGCTCGTCGAGCAGCCGCACGGCTGGTCGTGGGGCAAGAGCAAGAATCCGCGCATCGTGATCGGTCCGCGCGCGGTCGTCGAGGGCAAGCTCGAGTTTCGCCGCGAGGTCGATCTCTACGTGAGCGACACCGCGCACATAGGCGCGATCACGGGCGCGACGGCGACCAAGTTCTCGGGCGATCATCCGTAGAGGCTTTTCTCGGGGATCGTACGTCCGCTCCGTTCGTTGCGGAGCGGAAGGGTTCCGGCCGGTGCCGGGGACGAGTGCCCTGACTCTTTGCGCGTTCTTAACGGGTTTTTGTGGCGCCGAAGGTGGCGAGCTTCCTAGAATCGGTTCCACATCGATTCCGGATAACCGCATGCGCCCTTCCAAGCTTCGCCTCGCCGTCCTCGCATCGTTCGCATTGATCGCCGCCGCTTGCGGCAAGCAGCAATCCGCTCCGCCACCCGTGCCGAGCGCGGTTGCGCCGGCCAAACCCGCGCCGGTTGTTCCCAGCTCCGAAGGTCATTCCTCGCCCGGGATCACGGCCGAGGATTTCTCCGCGCGCGTGCAGAAGATTTCCGGCGACGCTTTCGAAGGCCGCAAGCCAGGAACGGTCGGCGAGCGCATGACGACGGCGTGGATCAAGGATCAGTTCGAACAGATCGGTCTCAAGCCCGGCAACAAATCGGCGTGGTTCCAGACCGTGCCGATGGTGGAGACGACGCTGCTCGAGCCGGAGGCGGTCACGCTCGATGTGAGCGCCAAGGGCGGTGACGAGCGATTCGCCTATCGCACCGACATGATCGTCAATTCGCTCGACGCGAGTCCGGCGGTCGAAATCGCGAATTCGCCGATCGTGTTCGCCGGCTACGGCGTAGTCGCGCCCGAGCAGAACTGGAACGATTACGCGGGTCTGGACGTGAAAGGCAAGACGGTGATCGTGCTGGTCAACGATCCCGGTTGGGGCAATCACGACGAAACCTTGTTCAAGGGCAATGCGCTGACGTACTACGGTCGCTGGACCTACAAATACGAGGAAGCCGCGCGGCAGGGCGCAGCCGCGTGCCTGATCGTGCACGAGACGGGTGGCGCGGGTTATCCGTGGGACGTTGTGCTCAACAGCTGGACCGGTCAGCTGGACGCGTTGCCGGCGAGTGAAGATCCGGCGCCGAGGCTGCCGGTTTCCGGCTGGCTCACGACTGAAGCCGCGCGTCGCCTTTTCGCGAAGGCCGGCGCCAACTTCGATGAGCTCAAGAAGAGCGCGGACATCCGCGGCTTCAAGCCGACGGCACTCGACGCGAAACTCTCGACGAGCTTCAAGAACAAGATCGACCACACGAGTTCGGAAAACGTGATCGGCATGATCCGCGGCAGCACGCGGCCGGACGAAGTCGTCGTCTACAGCGCGCATTGGGATCATCTGGGCAAGGATCCGAGCATCAAAGGCGATCAGATCTACAACGGCGCGATCGACAACGGCACCGGCATCGCGGGGCTCATCGAGATCGCAGAAGCGTTCGTGCACCAGGACCCACCGCCGCAACGCTCCGTACTGTTCCTGGCGGACACGCTCGAAGAAGCGAATCTGCTCGGCTCGCGCTATTACGTGACGCATCCGGCGTTTCCGCTCGACAAGACCGTCGCGGACATCAACATGGATGCGCTTCCGATCATAGGACCCGCGAAGGACATCGCGGTGATCGGTTGGGGACAATCGGATCTCGACGACGACATCAAGAACGCCGCCGCGGCCGAAAATCGCACGATCGTCCCCGACGAGACGCCCGAAAAAGGTTTTTTCTTCCGCTCCGATCAGCTCAATTTCGCGCGCCTTGGCGTGCCCGTGCTGTATGCGCGGTCGGGACTCGATCTCGTCGAAGGCGGCGAGGAGGCTGGACGCAAGGCCTACGCCGACTACACCGCGAAGCGCTATCACAAGCCCGCCGACGAGTTCGATCCGAACTGGGATTTCCGTGGCGTGATCGAAGATCTCAAAGCGTTTTATGCAGTCGGTCGCAAGCTTGCCGACGAAACGACGTTTCCCAAGTGGAAGCCCGATGCGGACTTCCACCGCCCCGCCGAGAAGCCGACACCGGCCAAATAAAAGAGCGCGGCGCCGTTGCGACGCCGCGCAAGACTGCCGTTTTGGAGGGGCGCCCCATCCGTGGGGCGATTGCGGCATCCGTTGCGGAAAAGATCGTGCGCCGGACAAGTCTCAAGGATCGAGACGACCGTTTTGCTTGCGAGGAGTCGGCTCCGCAGGAACAGCGCGACGCACAACCACTCAATCGTTCGTTTGAATTCGACCAGTGAGGCACGTGCTGACGCAAATGCTGTTCTGCACACAACTGCGACATGGCGGCGAGCAGGTCCGTGCTTCTGCCTGTCATCCGAATCTCTGGAAATCCTTTGCCGCGCAAAATTACCGCGCGAAGCGTCTCCGGTGGATTCCTCTTTCGCGCGCATCGAATTCATCCATCTGTCACGCGGCTTTGCCAGAGCAAGCGCGACAATAGACACAATCAACGCTGACATTCGCCTGCGCATGGTCGATGGTGTAATAGTTGCCTTTGCTGCGTGCTATGATCGCTAAAGTCACAGGGGCCATGAATGCGAGCGCACCTCGATACGCTTGAGGCTTTGCTTGCTTGCACTACACCGGACGACCTGCGTCGTGCGGTCGGCGAGTATGTCAAACGACTGGGTTTCGATTCCTGGGTTTATGCCGCCAACCCGAACGGGCAGAACGCATTTCCGTATGTGTTGAGCGCGTATCCCGCGGCATGGCTCAAGCGCTATGTCGAGAAGGGTTATCTCGGCATCGATCCGGTCGTGGCCCATTGCCGCGAGCACACGACACCGCTCGTCTGGACATCCGATGGTCCGATCGGCGAGCGCAACCGTCGTTGTCCTTCGTTCTTTCATGATGCTGCGGACTTCGGCCTCAAGTCCGGCATCAGCACGCCCGTGCACGGACTCGGTTGCCAGTGGGGACTCCTTTCCGTCGCGGGCACGGGCGAGCACCCCGATCGACGCACGCAACTGCATCAGATCGCCGGCGTGCAGCTGCTGGCGACCTTCACTCATGAAGTCGGCCACCGTTTTGCGACAACGCCGCAGGCGGGCGTCAACGTTCACCTCACCGCGCGCGAGCTCGAATGTCTTCGCTGGGCGGCCGAGGGCAAGACCGGCTGGGAAATCGGCCGGCTGCTCGGTATTTCAGAGCGCACCGTCGTGTTCCATGTCGAAAATGCCGCTCGCAAGCTCGGCGTGTTCGGGCGCCGCCAGGCGGTCGCGCGAGCCATCGCGCTGCAGCTGATCACCCTGTAAGAATTTACAGCTGTAAGAAATGACCGCCTGACGCTTTGCTGGACCTGCGATCGACGCAGGAGCAAAACGTCATGTTAGAAGTCATCACCGGCAACACCCCTGGGCGCCTTTTGTCCGCGGACATCCTCGACAGCATGTTCCGCCTGCGCAACGCGGCATTCTCCGAACGGCTTGGCTGGGAAGTCCAGAGTTTCCACGGCCGCGAAACCGATCGTTTCGACGAGCTTCGCCCGACCTACATGATCGCGCGTGATCGGCGCCGACCGCAGCGTGCGCTGGGCTGCTGGCGTCTTTTGCCGACCACCGGGTCATACATGCTGCGCGATGTGTTTCCGGAGCTTCTCGACGGGAACCCCATTCCCAGCGATCCGCGCGTCTGGGAGATCAGCCGCTACGCCGTGACGCCGGACGCGGGAGCCATCTGTCCTGGATTTGGCTTCGGCGACATCTCGGTCGCGATGTGGCGTCGGCTGTTCAGCTTTTCGCAGGAGGCCGGAATCGACGCCTTCGTTGCCGTCACCACCGTTTCGGTGGAGCGGCTCGTCGCGCGGCTCGGGCTCACGATCCAGCGTTTCGGACCCGCACGGCGCATCGGCAATGTGCTCAGCGTCGCATTCCGATTGCCCATGGACGGGCGCGCCCGAACCGTCCTCGGAATGCCCGCGGCGGACTTGGATGAGCCCGCCCGTGCAGCCTGACGCAACCCCCGCGATCAACCTGTAAGAAGTTACAGCTATCTGCGCCCGCCGATCCGGTGCAGGCTCCTGCCCACGCGGCTTTTGCCCGCGGGCAAGCGATCGATCCCCCCGGCCGGGAGGGAGAGGCCCGGTCCGACGGAGTTCGGACTGTCTCCCTCCTGGCCACCTCGACGGCTGTATTGGGGCTGCCGGCGGGGACGGGAAATGCGGGCGTGCCGGACGGACGCCGGTACGTCACGCTTCAGGGCGCGTTCGCGTTCGCGCCCGTGCCGGTTCCAATCAGAGCCGATCCAATCCGAGAAAAAAGACCAATCCGCTGCGATTGCTCAGCGGCGTCTACTGCGCGCGATCGTAAAACGCCGCCAGATCTGCCTTGAACCGGGCGAGCGCGTCGACGTTGAGATACACCATGTGTCCCGACGGGTAATACGCGAACGAAAGATTCGCGCGCAGCGACGGATCGAGTTCCATGTGACCCAGGTCGTACTCGGTGGCGAAGAACGGCGTCGCAAGATCGAAATATCCGTTCGCGGACAGCACGTGCAGCTTTGGGTTCTCGCGCATTGCGCGCGCGAGATCGCCGGCGACGTACGGCTGGCGCTGCGGAAAACGCGCGCCGGGCTGCTCGTGCTTCCAGTCCCAGTCCTTGATGATGTCGAACGTCGTGGTCTTGTACGGCACGTCGCTCGAATACTTCAGCGTGCCTTCGACGTAATTGTTGAACGCGGCGGTGAACGCGCCGGCGATCGCGGTATCGGATGCATCGTATTCGGGATTCTCGCCGGCCGCGTCGAGATCGATGCCCTCGTAGCGCGCATCGTAGCGACCGACGGTGCGCCTTTCGTCACGAAGGAGCTCCTTGCGGAAACGACTCTGGCTGACGCGCAGATTCGCTTCCTTGAGGTACTGCGGCGACAAACCGGTGAAGCGCGCGAGCTTGATCGCGATCGCATCCACTTCGGCCGGCGACAGTGCTTGTCCTCTCGCCAGCACGCTTGCGTATTCGCCGGTCGCGAACGTGCGCGCCTCGTTGACGAACTCATCCATGCTTGCCGGCTTGTTCGGCACCTTGTCGTGGTACCAGGCGATCGCGGCGAAGGTCGGCAACGAGCCGATGTAATTCTGATCCAGTCCCGGAGAGTTCGACGCGTAGTTCAGGATTGACGACAGCAGCACCACGCCATTGAACGCCATGCCCTGGCTCTGCAGCATGTTGACCAGGCCCGCCGAGCGCGTCGTGCCGTACGACTCGCCGAACAGAAACTTCGGAGAATTCCAGCGCTGATTGATCGTCACGTAGCGCGTGATCGCTTTGGCGAATGCGTGCAGATCCTGATCGACGCCCCAGAAATCCTTGCCTTTGCCCTTGCCGACCGGCGCCGAATAGCCGGTGCCAACCGCGTCGATGAATACGAGATCGCTCTTGTCGATCAGGCTGTACGGATTCGGTCCCAGGCGATACGGCGGCGGAGCGGTCGCTGCTGCGCTTGCCGACTCGACGCGCACCGGCGACAGCGAGCCCATGTGCAGCCAGACGCTCGACGAACCCGGACCGCCGTTGTAGAAGAACGTCACCGGACGCTTCGCGGAATCCTTGCCGTTTTCCGCGGTGTAGGCGACGTAGAAGACGCTCGCGTTCGGCTTGTCTTCCTTGTCGTCGCGGATCAACACGTTGCCGGCCGTCGCCGTGTAGTGGATCGCGCGCCCGCCGATGTCGACGCTGCCGTGCGAGACGGACGTCTTCTCCGGTGGAATCGGTTTTTCGTCCTTCTTAGAATTTTTTGCGTCCTTGTCCTGCGCGGCATCAGCGTCCTTGTCCTTGTCATCGTCGGCGGCGAACGCCGGCGCTGACGCAGCGATCAGCAGCGAGAGCATCAGTGTCTCAATCCAGGCAAAGCGCATGGCGGGAAATCCTCCGGATGACAAATACAGCGGAAATCGACGCGCCGCGACACGCGGCGACGAATCTCCAAGTGTGTCGCCGCCGGCGCGCGCTGACCTATGACAAAAGTGCTAGCCGAATGTAAACGTCATGCAAAGCGATCTCGGGCTTCGCTTCGATTCCACAACGCGGGCTTTGGTGACGATAAGTCAATACGTCAGCAGAATGGCCGAGATCGCCTGCCATCCACCCGCCGGCCAGCACGCGCATGGAGCGCGGTCTAGATGCGATAGCCGCGGTGGATCGCGACGATACCGGCCGAGAGGCTGCGCACATCGACGCGCGCGAAGCCGGCGCTCTCCATCATCGCCTTCAGCGCTTCCTGATCCGGATGCTTGCGGATCGACTCGGCGAGATACCGGTAACTCGCTTCGTCATCGGCGATCAGGCGACCGAGACGCGGCAGCACTTCGAACGAATGAAAATCGTAGATGGGCTTGAGGAATTCTGCGCGCAGACGCGAGAATTCAAGGATCAGTCCGCGCCCGCCAATCTTGAGCACGCGGTGGATTTCCGAAAGCGCGCGTTCCTTGTGCGTCACGTTGCGCAGGCCGAACGCCATCGTCACGCAGTCGAAGCTCTTGTCCGGAAACGGAAGCGCTTCGGCATCGAGCTGTGCGTAATCGAGACCGCGCACGTTGCCGCGATCGAGCAGCCGGTCGCGACCGACGCGCAACATGTCGGCGTTGATGTCGCCGACGACGACCGCACCCTTCGCGCCGACGCGCGGCAAGAGGAGAGCTGCGATATCGCCCGTGCCGCCGGCGAGATCGAGCACGACATCGTCCGCACGAACGCCGCTGGTCGCAACGAAGTAGCGCTTCCACAACCGGTGCGCACCCAGCGACATGAGATCGTTCATGACGTCGTACTTCTGCGCGACCGAGCTGAATACCCGGTCCACGAGTTTTGCTTTTTCGCTTTCGGGCACTTCGCGGTAGCCGAAATGTGTCGTCGATTCGCTCATGTCGACATCGTACCGCAAGTCCGGCGCGGCCTCGTCGAACGCCGGACGCAGGGTTCCGCTGCTCGTCTCGCGCGCCCTCGTGCGATGATGTGGGCGGCCATCCGGGGAGGGACGCCATGCTCTTGTGGTGGATCGGCGCCATCGCTTTCATCGCAGTTGCGGGCGTCGTGATCGTCTTCAACGACCTCGTCGCCGCGCGCAATCAGGTGCGCGCCGCTTGGAGCGACATCGACGTGCAGTTGACGCGGCGCCACGATCTCGTGCCGCAACTCGTCGCCGCGGTGCAGGGTTACGCGTCGTACGAACGTGCGACGCTGACGACGCTCACCGAGCTTCGCGCACGCGCGGTTTCGGCGGCCTCGCTCGCCGACAAAGCCGAAGCCGAGGGCGAGCTCGGCAAGCAGATCGATCGCATTCTCGCGTTGCAGGAACGCTATCCGGACCTCAAGGCCAGCGACAATTTCCTTGCGCTGCAGCGCGAGCTGGTCGAGATCGAGGATCACCTCCAGTACGCGCGACGCTTCTACAACGGCGCCGTGCGCGATCTCAACACGAAAATCGAAACCTTCCCGGCGCTGATCATCGCCCGCGCCGCCGCATTCAAACCCGCCGAATTCTTTCGCAGCGGCGCGGATCAGGAGGCGCCCGCATGACTCGCGTTTGCTCGCCCAGCGTCGCAGACCTTCCTCCTCTCCCGCTTGCGGGAGAAGGCCAAGGTGAGGGCATTCTTGCAGCCACCTCCCATCCCCCTCTCCCGCTTGCGGGAGAGGGTTGGGGTGAGGGCAAGCTTGCAACAACCCTTCAAAGCTTCCCTCATCCGCATTACGCGCCGCTCCTGCGGCGCGCCCTGTGGGCCGGCTTCGCCGTTCGCTCCGGCATCCTGCCTTCGCGGTCGGCGCGGTCTCCCGCAAGCGGGAGAAGGGAAAATCTGCATGCTTCGCTGAGCTGGCTCTTCGTGTTGCCTTTGCTCGCTTCGTTGTTCCTTCGCACCGCACTCGCCGACGAGCGCATCCTCGAATTCCACAGCGGCATCACCGTCTCCGCCGATGCCGCGATGGAAGTCAGCGAAACGATTCGCGCGCGCGCCGAGGGCGACCAGATCCGCCACGGCATCTATCGCGACTTCCCAACCGAATACCGCGACCGCTACGGCAATCGCGTGCACGTCGATTTCGAAGCGCATGGCGTAACGCGCGACGGCGCGAACGAGGCATACCACATCGAAGCGCAGAGCAACGGCGTGCGAGTCTACTTCGGTTCCGAAGACACGCTGCTTTCACCCGGCGAATACACCTACGTCCTGCGCTATCGCACCACGCGCCAACTCGGATTTTTCGACGATCACGACGAGCTGTACTGGAACGTGACCGGCAACGGTTGGGATTTCCCGATCGACGCGGCCAGTGCCGCAGTAACGCTGCCCGGCTCTATCGCGCCGGCGGACCTGCACGTGGAAGCCTACACGGGCGAGAAAGGCGCGAAGGGCAAAGACTACAGCGCGAGCGCGGACGCACCCTCGCACGCGATCATCAGCACGACGCACGCTCTTGCGCCGCGCGAAGGCCTCACCATCGTCGTCGCATTTCCGAAAGGCATCGTCACGCCGCCTGCGGCGGCCGAACGCGCGCGATGGTTCCTGCACGACAACGGCGGCGTGCTGGTCGGCCTGATCGGACTGATCGTGCTGTGGGCCTACTATCTGATCGAATGGTGGCGTGTCGGACGCGATCCGAAGCCGGGCGTCATCATCGCGCAGTACGCAGCACCGGAGGGGTCCACGCCGGGCATGCTGCGCCACGTCGAGCGCATGAAATACGACAACCGCTGCTTCGCCGCCGATGTCGTCGATCTCGGCGTGCGCGGTGCGCTCGATATCCGTCAGGCGGGAAGCCAATACAGCCTTCAACGCGCGTCGCGCGCGCGCGACGCGTTGCCGGACGCGGAAAAGGTGCTGTTGCAAAGCACGCTTGGATCGCGCAGCGCGCTCACGCTCGAGCAATCCGAACACTCGACCATCGCCGCGGCGATCAAGGCGCATCGCGATGCGCTCGAGAAGAACGACATCGGGCGCTATTTCAATACCAACAGCAAGCTGGTGATTCCCGGCGCGATCATCGGCGTGGCGGCGCTGCTGCTCGGCCTCTTCGCGCGCGGCGCGAGTCCGATGCTGGCTGGCGCCGGTTTCATGCTGGTCTGGCTCAGCATGTGGTCGCTCGGCGTCTTCGTGCTCGTCGGCAGCGTCATCAGCGCGTGGCGCCAGCCCGCGGGCATCGGCACGTACGCCAGCGCGCTCTTCCTTACGTTGTTCTCTCTGCCGTTCGTGGCGGGCGAGCTGTTCGGCATCGGCGTGTTCGCAACGTTCACCGGCGCCGGCTTCGCCATCGTCGTCGCGGCGCTCGTCGCGACCCAGTTTGCGTTTTTGTATCTGCTCAAAGCGCCGACGCCCGAAGGCCGCAAGCTGCTCGATCGCATCGCGGGGTTACGCCTTTATCTCGGCGTCGCCGAGCGTGACGAGCTCGCGACACAGAAGGCGCCGCCGATGACGCCCGACGAATTCCAGCGCTTCTTGCCGTATGCACTCGCACTCGATGTCGAAAAAACATGGGCCGACAAATTCGCCGCGGCGGTCGGTCCGGCAGCTGCGGCTGCCGCCGCCGGTGCGATGGTCTGGTATCAGGGAAACACCGGAAGCCTTTCCAATATTTCCAATTTCACCAGCAGCATCGGCTCGTCGCTGAGCGGCGCGATTTCATCGTCTTCGACGGCGCCGGGTTCGTCGTCGGGCGGTGGCGGTGGCGGATCGTCCGGGGGCGGCGGCGGTGGTGGAGGTGGTGGCGGATGGTGATGATCGCGCTCGCGACGGCATGACCGGAATGCTGCGCGCTGACCCGACCGGCATCGTCGCGCTCGCCGCGGTGACGATGTGCCTGTCGCTGGCGGGCCTGGTATTCCGCACGGGCCTGCGCGGCAGCCTCGCGCGCCGGCTTGCGCTTTTGCTGATCGTCGAGGCGCTGGCGCTCGGCACGAGCGGCTCGATCGACGTCCTCTTCGCAGGCATCGACGACTTCTACGTTCGATATCCCATGCTGCCTTTCGCGGAGGTGATGCTGCACGCGTTCGCCGACTGCGCGATGCTCGTCCTGTATCCGCCATTCCTCGCCGCGGCGCTCAATACCCGACTGACGCAGCCGTTCGCGCAGCGGCGCGCCGTCGTCGGCATCGCGCTCGCGGCGGCCGTGCTCTATGTCGCGGTGGTCCGACCTTTCGTCATCGCGTTCATGCATGCGGCGAAGCCCGACTACGTTCCGGCGGCGCTGCCGGCGGCGATTCTCTATCTCGCGCTGGTCGCGCTGTTCGTTTTCGCGTTCGTCGCCTCGCTCGACGCCTGGCGCGTGTCGACCGGTATCGCGCGCAAGCGCGCCCGCATCTTCGCCTTCGCATTCGGCTTTCGCGACGCCTGCTGGGGATTGGTCTACGGCGCGATGGTCTGGTTTCTCTCGACCGGCGCCTACGCCGAGGTGTTCGAGGAGATTCCGCCCTGGTTCTTCGTCTACGCGCTCGGCACGTTCGTCGCCGTGCCGCTCATCGCGTACGGCATCCTGCGCGCGCAGCTCTTCGACATCGACCTTCGCATCCGCTGGACGATCAAGCAGTCGACGCTCGCCGCCGCGGTGGTCGCGATCGTCTATGCCGTGTCGGAGGGTGCGAGCCGCCTTCTATCGAGCGAGCTCGGCAACGTCGCCGGCCTTCTCGCAGCGGCCGTCGTCGTATTCTTTCTCGCACCATTGCAGCGGTTTGCCGAACGCGTCGCGTCGGCTGCGATGCCGAACACGCACAACACGCCTGAGTACGCGGCGTTCCGCAAGCTGCAGGTGTTCGAGGCGGCCGTCGCGGAGGCGCTGCCGGGCGGCATGTCGGAGAAGGAACGCTCGATCCTGCGTCGGCTGCAGCAGTCGCTCGGCATCTCGGCCGGCGACGCCGCGGCGATCGAGGAGACGTTGATGCGGAACCGCGTGCCGACCTGAGCGTGCGCGCGGTACTGAGTGGAATCGAGTGGCCTGCGGTCGTGTTTCGGCGCGTGCTGACTTTCCCCGCGCGGCAGCGCTAGGCCCAGAACGCGTAGCCGAAGAGTCCAAGACCGATCGCGCCGAGAATCGTCGATCCGATCCATGCCGCACGTTTGCGCGTCAACGCCCCGATGGCGCCGAGTGCGATCGCGACCTGCAGCAGTGCGACCGATTGCGCGAAAAAGTGATGCCGGTGCATCAGCACGTCGGCTTCTTCGGATTTCGCATCGCGCTCGTGTTCGAGCGTTTCGGCCTTTTCGCGGCTCTTCTTCTGGTCATCCAGATAGCGTTCTGAATCGGTCGCCAACTGCGCCGGCGGCGCTTTGTCGAGCGCGACCCAGACGTTCTTCTGCGATTCGGCAACCGCGGCCTTCAGGCCCTTCGCCTGGTAGTAGCCCCATTGATCCGACGCCTCGGCCTGCAGCCGTGTCGCTTCGGTTTTGAGAGCAAGCGCCTCGTTGACCGTGCCGCCGGCTTCTAGCGAGGCGATGGCCGCGAGCGCTGCGAAAAGCGCCGTCGTCAGCGCGATCGTGCGCAACAGGCTGCCGGATTCGCGCTCGATTTCGCGGTCGATCGCCTCGCGAAGACCGTCCGTGTCGATTTCGATTTCTTCAGGCATCCCTTACAACTCCCCGGTTGGACGAGCGCAGTGTCTTTGCGCGACCTTTCCTGGCGTTTTCAGCGCGTGCGACCGAGGCCGGCCGCTTCGAGCGCGTCGAGATACGCCTGCCAGTTGCGCGCGTGATCCTGCCCGAGTTCGTGGAGAACGTCCCACGAGAAGATCCCGGTCGCATGCCCATCGTCGAAGCGCAGCAGCACCGCGTAGTTGCCGATCGGTTCGACAGCAGCGATGTTGACATCCGCCTTGCCCGGGACGAGCGTGCGCTGGCCAGCCCCGTGGCCTTGCACTTCGGCGCTCGGTGAATGTACGCGCAGATATTCCGCGGGAAGTCGGAACGTTTCGCCGTTGTCGAATCCAACTTCGAGCACGTGAGATGCGCGATGGAGCGTAATCGTCGTGGGCTGCGGGGATTTCGTCATCGGCGTCGCCCCGTTCGTCGTCCCGGCGAAAGCCGGGACCCATTTTGCTGATGAAACGCGAGAAGAGAAAAATGGATCGCGGCTTTCGCCGGGATGACGAAGAGTGGTCAATGCACCGTGTCCGAAGCGGGCACGCGCGGCGAAAGCGGACCGCCCGGCTCGCCCGCGACTTGCCAGAGCGCATCGAGATAACCGGATCCGAACCCGATCGAACCAATTGCCTCGAACTCGTATGCGCCCGTGTCGGAATACCACGCCGCATTCGGATCGAGCTCGCGCAGCACGACCGCATTCGCATCGACATCGACGAGCTGGCCGACGTAGCTGATCTCGCCTTCCTCGTCTTCGAGCATATTCACGGAGATCAACGGTGCCGCTGCGGACGCCGAACGCGCAATCGCGGCCCAGTCGGCAAGACCGAATTCCTGCGGAATCTTCAGCGTCTCGCCGCGCAACGCGAGCGCGCGGTCGACGAACTCGCGAGCAGGATCGGCGTCCAGCGCGCTGATGTCGGCAACGGCGATCGCGATGTATCCGTCGAAACGGATCGCGTCGCCAACTTCCGCGATCAGGCAGAAATCACGCGACAGGCCAACCAGATAGCCGTGGATCACGCCCGGCTGGATGCGCTCTCGGTGAATGCGTACGGGCACGCGCTCATCGAGTGCGCGCTGAAGCTCGGCGCGGACGCCACGGGCTTTGAAGGGGACGACGGTGCTCATGGCGATATGGTCGGTTGTTTGCGGAGATGGCGCAAGAAACAGGATGGCGGACGCGTCGTTCCCGCGTTCTACCGCAGCCCGCGACTCTTCCGCTACTCGACACCGCTCCCGCTGCTGGACCCCTCTCCCGCTTGCGGGAGAGGGCTGGGGTGAGGGCAATCTTGTGACACTACCCCAAGCTCCCTCACCCGCCGCGCGATGCGCTGCGACCTCTCCCGCAAGCGGTAGAGGTGAGAGCCGGCTTTGGACTTCGTCGAATTCCATCGATCATCGGACTTCGTCGATCAAAGGATATAGCGCGAAAGATCCTCATCTTTGACCAACGTGCCCAGATGATCGTCGACGTAACCCGCGTCGACGCGATAGTGCTGCCCACTCCGGTCCGCGGCCTCGAACGAAATCTCGTCGAGCAACCGCTCGAGCACGGTGTGCAGACGCCGCGCGCCGATGTTCTCAGTGCGCTCATTGACTTGAAACGCGATTTCGGCGAGCCGCGCAACACCGTCCGTCGTGAATTCGAGTCCGACGCCCTCGGTCGCGAGCAGCGCGGTGTATTGCTTGGTCAGCGCGCTCTGCGGTTCGGAAAGGATGCGCCGGAAATCATCGGCCGTGAGCGCCGCCAGCTCGACGCGAATCGGAAACCGGCCCTGCAATTCCGGCACGAGATCGGACGGCTTGGCGAGCGAGAACGCGCCCGAGGCGATGAAAAGGATATGGTCGGTCTTGACGATGCCGTACTTCGTCGACACCGCCGAGCCTTCGACCAGCGGCAGCAGATCGCGCTGCACGCCCTCGCGCGAAACGCCGGCCCCCGCCCACTCGCCGCGCTGTGCGATCTTGTCGATCTCATCGATGAAGACGATGCCGTTCTGCTCGCAGTTGGTGATCGCCTGCGTCTTGATTTCCTCGTCGTTGACGAGATTGCCGGCTTCCTCTTCGATCAGGACCGGACGCGCCTGCGCAATGGTCATCTTGCGCTTCTGGCTGCGCTGACCGGCCAGCGACTGGAACATGCCGCGCAACTGGCTGGTCATTTCCTCCATGCCGGGAGGCGTCATGATCTCCACGCCGACATTCATCGCGACGTCGAGCTCGATCTCGCGATCGTCGAGCGTGCCTTCGCGCAATTGTTTGCGCAGTTTCTGGCGCGTGTCGACGTCGCGCGCTTCGGTCGCGGGCTGCGGTTCGTTGGCGAAGCCGACGGTCTGCCGGCGTGGCAACAATGCATCGAGGATACGATCCTCGGCACGATCTTCCGCGTGCGAGCGCACCCGCGATTTCGCCTGCTCGCGCGCCATCTTCACCGCGCTGTCGGCGAGATCGCGCACGATCTGCTCGACATCCTTGCCGACATAACCGACCTCGGTGAACTTGGTGGCCTCGACCTTGATGAACGGCGCGTTCGCGAGTGCAGCCAACCGGCGTGCGATCTCCGTCTTGCCGACGCCGGTCGGACCGATCATCAAAATATTTTTCGGCGTGACTTCCTCGCGCAGCACCGGATCAAGCTGCATGCGCCGCCAGCGATTGCGCAGCGCGATCGCAACCGCGCGCTTGGCCGCGTTCTGGCCGATGATGTAGCGGTCGAGTTCGTTGACGATTTCGCGGGGAGTGAGTTCGGACATTTCAGGGCCGGGATTTGGGATTCGGGATTTCGGGATTCAAAGAGTGCATCGGACTCGTCCATCCCGAATCCCGATTCCCGAATCCCGTCTTTTTCCTCACAACTCTTCGATTGTCGTGTTGTGATTGGTGTAAATGCAGATATCGCCGGCGGTCTTCAACGCGTTTTCGACGATTGCGCGCGGATCGAGGTTGGTGTGTTCGAGCAACGCCTTTGCAGCAGCAAGCGCGAAGGGCCCGCCCGAACCGATCGCGATCAAGCCGTTTTCTGGTTCGAGAACGTCGCCGTTGCCGGAGATGATCAGCGAACTGGTCTTGTCGGCAACGGCCAGCAATGCTTCGAGCCGGCCGAGTCGGCGCTCCGTGCGCCAATCCTTGGCGAGCTCGACCGCGGCGCGCGTCAGATTTCCGCCGTGCTTCTCGAGCTTCTGCTCGAACAACTCGAACAGCGTGAACGCATCCGCGGTCGCGCCGGCGAATCCGGCCAGCACCTCGCCGTTACCGAGACGGCGCACTTTGCGCGCGTTGGCTTTCATGATCGTGTTGCCAAGCGTGACCTGACCATCGCCGCCGATCACGACGCGATCGCCGCGGCGTACGGAAACGATGGTGGTGGCGTGGAAGGAGTCGGTCATTGGAGCGAGATCTGCGGAGAAGTTGTTGAGTTGGGGGGATTCCGGCGGGAAACCAAGCCCCGAAAACCGTCGTCCCGGCAAAAGGCGGGACCCATCTTGATTTGGTGGGCAGAGCACAATGGGTCCCGGCTTTCACCGGAACGACGGAAAGTGGTGTCGGACCCGTCGCAGCCAGGACTGCGTTTCGCGCCCTACTTCCGTCGCGCACGCGGATGAGCCGCGTCGTACACCTTTGCCAGATGCTGAAAATCGAGATGCGTGTAGATCTGCGTCGTGCCGATGTCGGCGTGTCCGAGCAGCTCTTGCACCGCGCGCAGATCGCCGGACGATTCGAGCAGATGGCTCGCGCACGAATGTCGCAGCAGATGCGGATAGACGCGTTTCCAGACACCCTGCTGCTGCGCGCGGCGTTTGAGACGCGCGCGCACACCGTTCGGCGTCAATGGCCGGCCGCCGCGTGCGCGCACGAGCGGATCGCTCTCATCGGGTATTTCCTGCGTCTTCAGCGCGGCGAGTGCATCGAGCGCTTTCGCACCAACCGGCACGATGCGCGTCTTGGAACCCTTGCCGATAACGCGAAGCAAACCCTCGGCCGCATCGAGATCGCGCCAACGCACTCCGCATAATTCTGAAACGCGAAGACCGCTCGAATACAGAAGTTCGAACAGCGCGCGATCGCGCACGGCTTCGGCATCGTCGCCCGGAACTTCGACCAGCGCGGTCATTTCATCGGCATCGAGCACTTCGGGCAACTTGCGTTTCACGCGCGGCGAGCGCAGGCCGGTCGCCGGATTGATCGCGACTTCGCCTTCGCGCGCAAGCCAGCGGAAAAAACTGCGCCACGCGGATGCGATGGCGCGCAGTGTGGCCGGCGCAAGCCCGCGGCGATGCTCGCCAGCGATCAGTGCCTGGACCTGATCGGGTTTGAGATCGCGCCAGCGCGCGAGCTTGCGCGATTCGGCGAAGTCGACCAGCGCGGCGAGTGCGCGGCCGTAGTGATCGATCGTGCTCGGCGAATAGCGACGCTCGACGCGCAAATAGGCCAGAAACGCATCGACCGACGGCGCGAGCGCGGTGCTCATTTTTCCGGCGCGAAGCGCGCGACCGCTGCCGCGACCGCTTCGGCAATCAACTTCAGGAACACCGTGCCCATGCCAGGGTGAAACCGGTTTGCATCCTGACTGCCGACCGCGAGCATGCCGACGCCGGCGACCGGCAGCAGCACGGCGGACGAAACTTCGCCGACGCGCGAGCCGAACAACGCGTCGAGCTTGTCCTGCTGCAACCGTCCGCACAAGGGTTCGCCGCGTTTCAGGAATTCCGCGAACGCGGGCAACGCGCGTGCGCCTTCGGGCTCGAGCAAGAGCCACTCCGCGATCGGCAGATCGCCGTCCGCGCGAAACAGCACGATGCGCAC
>DASYJJ010000426.1:0-7628 GCA_035996605.1 Rhodanobacteraceae bacterium | reverse complement strand
GACGAAGTCATGACCGGATTTCGCGTCGCGCTCGGCGGCGCGCAGCAGATTTACGGGATCACGCCCGATCTCACGACGTTCGGCAAGATCATCGGCGGCGGCATGCCGGTCGGCGCTTATGGCGGCCGGCGCGAGATCATGCAGCAGATTTCGCCGGCGGGACCGGTGTATCAGGCCGGCACGCTGAGCGGCAATCCGGTCGCGATGGCTGCGGGCCTGGCGATGCTCGAGTTGATCCAGACACCCGGCTTTTACGACGAGCTCGATCGACGCACGCGACTCCTTGCCGATACATTCGCCGCTGCGGCCGCGGAAGCAGGCGTCGCGATGACGGTCAATCGCGTCTGCGGAATGTTCGGACTCTTCTTCACCCACGAAAAAGTCGAAACCTATGCGCAGGCGACCGCCTGCGACGTGGCCGCGTTCACTCGCTTCTTCCATGGCATGTTGAAGCGCGGCGTGTATCTGGCGCCGTCGGCGTTCGAGGCCGGCTTTGTCTCGATCGCGCACAGCGAGCAAATCATCGCCGACACTCTCGCCGCGGCGCGTGGCGCTTTCCAGGATGCGGCCACACCTCGTTAGACTTGTTGTCACACGGACTTTACACATAGATAGGTTTACTATCTGCGGCATCGGTGCAGGATGGAGCGACCGTCACGTGACGGACACCCTAAGGAGCCTTCCGATGAAACCGATGATTTTCGCCGGCGCACTCGCGCTGACGCTCGCGATGGCCGCATCGACGCCGCTCTTCGCGGCGAATCCGCCACCCGCCGCGATGGCCTCGACGGCCGCTTCGGCGCCCAAGCTTCACACCGCGATGCGCGAGCTCTGGCAAGGCCACGCGCAGACGACGCGTGAATATGCGTTGGCGGTCAAGGCCGGTGACGCGGCCGCAGAAAAGAAGGCAGCCGATGCGGTCGTCGCAAACGCCAAGCAGATCGCCGATGCGGTCGCGGGTTTTTACGGCGCCGACGCCGGCAAGAAAATGCTCGAGCTTCTTGCCGGCCACTGGGGCGGCGTCAAGGCACTCACCGACGCAGGGCATTCCGGCGACAGCGCTGCGAGCGCGAAAGCAATGCAGGACCTCACCACGAATGCCGACGCGATCGCGAAATTCCTGTCGGGCGCGAATCCGAACCTGCCCGAGTCCGCAGTGAAGGGCTTGCTGATGACTCATGCCGGGCATCATTCGGCGTTGATCGGCGACATCATGAAAGGCGACAGCGCGGACGCGGCGACAACATGGACTGCGATGCAGGCGCACATGAACACGCTGGCCGACGCGCTGTCGGATGGAATCGCCAAACAATTCCCCGCGAAAGCGACATGAAGCGAAGCACGTGAAGCACGCCGGCACACTGCGCCAGCTCGGAGCCACGCAGCAGAAACTGCTGCGCCAGCTCCTGCTTGCGCCGCAGGGTGCCAGCGTCGAAATCCTGTGCGAAGCGCTCGGCGTGACCCACAATGCGGTCAGGCAACATCTCACCGCGCTGATCGCCGCGGGTTACATCGAGCGCGGAACGGCGCGACCGACCGGCGGCCGGCCACAGGCGCGTTATCTGCTGCTGCCGGCCGGTCGCGAACTGTTTCCGCGCAACTACGCGCTGATCGCCAACGGCATCATCGAGAGCCTGTACGCCAACGGTGGAAAAGCCGGCGTACAGGCTCTGCTCGGCACGATGGGACGCGAGCTCGGCGCTGCGGCCGCGGAGCGGATCGCAGCGGTCGATACGGACGAAACCGCGCAGGCACTGGCCGTGCAACTCGATGCGCTCGGCTATGAAGCACTCGCAGTCCGCCGCGACGGCGAAACCCAGGTCGAAGCCTACAACTGCGTATTCCACGCACTCGCGAAGGCGCATCCGGATGTGTGCCGCTTCGATCTCGCGTTCATGGAAGCGGCGACCGGACGGCCGATCCAGCACCTCGAATGCCTCGTGCGCGGCGGCCACGCGTGCCGTTTTCGACTCGGCGAGCGCGAGAAGCCGGAGTCGTAAGCGTTACCAGACGCCGGTGTTCGCCATCGATGACCAGGGCTCGCGCGGCAGCAACGCATCGCCCTTCTGCAGCAGCTCGATCGAGATAAGGTCGGGCGAGCGCACGAACGCCATGTGCCCATCGCGCGGCGGACGATTGATGGTGACGCCCATCGATTGCAGATGCGCGCAGGTCGCGTAGATGTCGTCGACGCGAAACGCGAGATGCCCGAAGTTGCGCGCCGAACCGTAGTCTTCGGTCGCTTCCCAATTGTGGGTCAACTCGATCTCCGCCTCGGGACTTTCCGGCGCGGCGAGAAAAATCAGCGTGAACTTGCCGGACGGATTGTCCTTGCGTCGAACCTCGCGCAGGCCGAGACCTTCGCAAAAGAATTTGAGGGTCGCGTCGACGTCGCGAACGCGGATCATGCTGTGCAGGTACTTCATGGCGTCTCCACTCTGTTCTCCATCGCGCGCTCAGGCGCGCTGGAATCGCGGCACATAGTGCATCAGGTGCGCCAGCCGCTGCACCGGATCGGTCACCTGCAGCAGCTGCTGCCGTTCGGTCTGTTCCAGCGGCAGCATCTCGGCCAGACGAAACCCGACCCAGCTCGAGTCGTCGTAACACGACCGTTCGGCATTCGAGAACGGACCGCCGGCCTTCTCGATCAGCCGCTCGAGGATCGTCGCGAGCAGCGCATGCTCGGGCGGCACGGCGACGGTCGGCTCATCGGGCCAGAATCGCACCTCGCCATGCACGAGGCCGTTGTCGCGCACACGCGTCGTCGCGACCTGAAAACGCTCGCCACCTTCCGCGCTGATTCCGAGCAGGCCGTCCGGCAGCGTATAGAAGTCGGTAATGCGCGCCAGCGTGCCCACCGCAGCGGGCACCGCCGCTTCGCCGACCTCGCGGCCTTGCAGGATCAGGCACACGCCGAAGCCCGAACTGCGACGTGCGCAGTCGCGCACCAGATCGAGATAACGCTGTTCGAAGATGCGCAGTACGAGCGGTCCGCCCGGGAAAAGGACGGCCGACAGCGGGAACAACGGAAGGTCGGTCAGCGCCACCAACGTCAGTTTTGTGCGCGATGTGCGTCGTGGGTATCGTACGCGAGATCGATCAGGCCGTTCGGCTCGAACGCAGCGTGTCGAGAAAGCGCCGCGGCGCGCCTTCGAAACCGCCGTTGGACATGAAAACGACGTGATCGCCGATGCACGCTTTCGCGCCGAGCGCGGCAATCAGCGCATCGACGGTCGGCGCCGTCGCGCCGCGGCCGGATAGCGCATCGACGATGCGACTCGCGTCCCATGGGAGTTCCGCGCGCTTTAGAAACACGACCGCGTCGGCATCGCGGAGCGACGGAGCGAGCTCGTCGGCGTGCGCGCCCATGCGCATCGAGTTCGAGCGCGGTTCCATGCCCACCAAAATGCGCGCGGAGCCGACACGCGCGCGCAGGCCCGCGAGCGTCGTCGCGATCGCGGTCGGGTGATGCGCGAAATCGTCGTAGACGCGAACGCCATCGATTTCTCCGATGAATTCCATGCGTCGCGCGACACTGCGGAAAGCGGCGAGCGCCGGCAGCGCAGCGGCAACATCAATGCCGATCGCATCCGCCGCTGCGAGCGCTGCAAGCGCATTCATGACGTTGTGGCGACCCGTAAGATTCCAACTCGCAACGCCGATTTCGCGCTCGCGATGCGACACCGCGAAAACCGATCCATCGGCCTCGATGAGACCCGCGCGCCACTCGCCCGCGGCGATGCCGAATGTCGAGACCGGCGTCCAGGCGCCCATCGCCAGCACTTCGGCGAGGCGCTCGTCCTCGGCATTGACGATGAGTCGGCCGTTGCCCGGCACGATGCGCACGAGATGATGAAACTGGCGCTGGATCGCGGCGACGTCGGGAAAAATGTCGGCGTGGTCGTATTCGAGATTGTTGAGAACGGCGACGGTGGGCCGGTAGTGCACGAATTTCGAGCGCTTGTCGAAGAACGCCGTGTCGTATTCGTCCGCTTCGATAATGAAATCCGCAGCCGGAGGCTGAGGCGGCAATCGTCCCTCGCCCGCTGCGCGGGAGAGGGGGGGACCGTCGGCGGACGCCGACGTTGGGGTGAGGGCACGCCGAGCCGGCGCGGCGACCTTCGTGCCACCCAGCCTCGCCGAAATCCCGAAATTGGCCGGTACGCCGCCCACCAGAAAACCCGGCTCGCGTCCTTGCGATTCCAGAATCCATGCGAGCAGCGACGTCGTGGTCGTCTTGCCGTGCGTGCCGGCGACGGCGATCACGCGGCGTTCGGCGAGCACGGTTTCGCCCAGCCACTGGGGACCCGAGACGTAGCGCAGGCGCGCGTCGAGCATGTGCTCGATCGCCGGATTGCCACGCGTGAGCGCATTGCCGACGAGGACAAGATCAGGCGCTGGCTCGAGATGCTCGGCTTTCCATCCTGATTTGAGCGCGATGCCAAGCTGCTGGAGCTGCGTCGACATCGGCGGATAGACGTTCGCATCCGAGCCTTCGACTTCGTGCCCGAGCTCGCGAGCGAGCGCTGCGATGCCACCCATGAATGTGCCGCAGATACCGAGGATGTGGAGTCGCATCAGCGGTTCCGGCCTCAGCCCGGCACCGCGTCGAACAGCACGCGTTCCAGCGTCAGGTCGGCGACGAACCACGCGAGCACGAGCGCGAGACCGAGCGCGAACGGCGCGTCGAGCGCGCGGCGCACGATGTGCGCGTTGACGACGAGGTTCCAGGCGACGATCGCCAGGGTCACCCAACCGAGCAGCATCTGCATGGGTGTCAGCTCTGCAGGCGGCGCCGGCACCGGGCCCGAAAGCCACGCAAGCGGCAGGATCAGCAGCGAGAACACGACGCTGCACGCGACCAGCGCGCTCGCGGTTTGCAGATAGCGGTTGCCGAGATGCCGCAGCGCGAGCGCGATCCAGCACAGCGCGAGCACGAGGCACGTGGAGAACAGCGAGCGCGACAGCGAATCGGAAACGCCATCACCGAACGCGCCGACGACGACATCGAGCAGCGTGCTCGCGCCGACGAGCAGCGCGAAAAGCGCCTTCGAATGCGGCATGTCATCCGGCCCGCGCCGTAGCTGGCACATCTCGAAAACCAGCACCGTCAGCTCAGCCGCACGGGATTCGCGTTGCGTCATTTTCGTCGCATGCTCGGGCGGAAGGTCTCGATGTCGCCGGAACTGCAAGCCGCGCATCGGATTTGGAACAGGCGCGCGGCAGTGCGGCCTGTGTGCGATCAGGCACCGGCGAGTTCGCCGGGCAATGCGGCGAGGATACGCTTGAACACGGCGTCGACGTCGCCGACGCCGTCGACGATGCGCAAGCGGCCGATCGCCGCGAAATGCTCGGCGACCGGCGCGGTTTGTTCGGCATAGATGCGAAGACGTTCGCGCACGGTTTCCGGAGTGTCGTCCTTGCGGCCTTCCGCCGCCGCGCGACCCGCGATGCGCTCGACGATCAATTCGCTCGGCACCTTGAGCTTGATGGCGATGTCGAGCGGCTGCCGGATCCGAGCGAGCAGCGCTTCGAGCGCTTCGCACTGAGCGAGATTGCGCGGATAGCCGTCGAGAATGAAGCCGCCATCGGCGTCTGGCTGTGCGAGGCGTTCCTCGAGCATGCCGAGCACGATGTCGTCGGAGACGAGCTTGCCCGCTTCCATCACGGCCTTGGCCTTCACGCCGAGCGGCGTGCCGGCCTTGACGGCCGCGCGCAGAAGATCGCCGGTCGAGATGTGCGGCAGCTTGAGCGCTGCCTTCAGCATCACGGCCTGCGTGCCCTTGCCCGAGCCGGGTGCGCCGAGTAAGACGAGTCGCATGGTGCTCCGATGCGGCCGCGGCGCCGCTGACGCTAGACTACTTAATCCTTCAGGCAACGCTAGCGGCTGGCCGGAAACGTGTCAAACCGCCCGACGACGGAGATTTCATGGCCAAAGGCAATCTGCTCTACGCGCAATCCGGCGGCGTCACGGCCGTCATCAACGCCACTGCCTGCGCGGTGATCGAGACCGCGCGCCGCAAGGGCGTCCCGGTACTGGCCGCCCGGAACGGCATCATCGGCGCCCTTCGCGAGGACTTGATCGATACTTCGAAGGAATCGCCCGCCGCGATTGCGGCATTACGCCACACCCCGGGCGGCGCGTTCGGATCGTGTCGTTACAAGTTGAAATCGCTTGATCAGAACCGCGCCCAGTATGAGCGGCTGATCGAAGTGTTTCGCGCGCATGACATCCGCTGGTTTCTTTACAACGGCGGCAACGATTCGGCCGATACCGCACTCAAGATCTCGCAAGTCGGCAAGGAGCTGGGTTACGCGATCAACACGATCGGCGTGCCAAAGACCGTCGACAACGATCTCGCGGTGACGGATTGCTGTCCAGGATTCGGCTCGGTCGCGAAATACACCGCGGTGTCGGTCGCCGAGGCGAGCCTCGATGTCGAATCGATGTGCGAATCGTCGACCAAGGTGTTCGTCATCGAAGTCATGGGCCGCCACGCCGGCTGGATCGCCGCTGCAGGCGGACTCGCAGCGCGCAAGGCCGGCGAGCCGCCGCACATCATCCTGTTTCCGGAGATCGCGTTCGACGAGCAGAAATTCCTCGATCGCGTGAAGCAAACGGTCGAACGCGTGGGCTATTGCACCGTCGTCGTTTCCGAAGGGTTGAAGAACGCGGCCGGGCAATTCCTTGCCGAAGCGGGCACGCGCGATGCGTTCGGTCACACCCAGCTCGGCGGCGCGGCACCGGTCATCGCCGGGCTCGTCAAGCAGAAGTTTGGCTACAAATATCACTGGGCACTGCCGGATTATCTGCAGCGCTCGGCGCGGCACATCGCTTCCAAGGTCGACGTGGACCAGGCCTATGCTGTCGGCAAAGCAGCCGTCGAATACGCGCTCAAAGGCCAGAACGCGGTCATGCCGGTGATCGTGCGCACGTCCGACAAGCCGTACCGCTGGAAGATCGAACCGGCGCCGCTGGAGAAGATCGCGAACCACGAGAAGAAGCTGCCGAAAGGCTTCATCACGAAGGACGGCTACGGAATCACGGCCGCCGCGCGGCGCTACCTCGAACCGCTGATCCGCGGCGAGGATCCGCCGAAGTACGGGAAGGACGGGATTCCGAACTACGTGCGGCTCAAGAATGCGCGCGTGAAGAAGAAGCTTCCGGCGTATTCGATCGAGGACAAGTAGGGCAATTCGCGCAGTTCCACCTCTCCGGCGCACCCATCTCGCGCGCGCGTCCCACCCATTCCGCGCACGATTCCCTCTCCCGCTTGCGGGAGAGGGCTAGGGTGAGGGCACGTTCGAGCCGAGCTCTCTTTTTTCGAAGAGCATAGTCAGACGCGCCCGCTCCAAAGAACCCTCACCCGCCTCCGGCACCTTCTCCCGCTTCACGTGAAAACGATAGGCACCGCGCCGCCCAGCCTGCTGCGCCGCGGAATGCGCGTTTCCGGCGGCCGGTGGCTATACTCCGGCGGGTTCCCGCTTTTGCCATTCCATTGCCTATGCTTCAAGGGAGGGTTCGATGCTGTTCCAGCAATACGGTTTGTTGATCGCGCTGATTTGCGCGGTCCTGGCGATTCTCTACGGCGTCTGGTCGATCCGCTGGATCCTGGCCAAACCGGCCG
>DASYJJ010000425.1:0-16556 GCA_035996605.1 Rhodanobacteraceae bacterium | reverse complement strand
GGTCGCGACGGCGCGGCCGCTGACGACATCGATGACCGTGGCGTCGTGGCTATGTCCGTTGAAGGTCCAGACGGTCCGGGTCGCGGCGTCGAACAGGATCGAGTCCGGGTTGTGGCCGGTGACCGGGATGACGCGCTCGGTCTTGAGCGTCTTCAGATCGAACTCGGTTACGTTGTCGCCGCGCCCGTTGCTCGTGTAGCCCTTACCCGATTGGGAATCGATCGCGACGCCGTGGACGCCGTTGGTGTCTGCAATCGTTCCGACGACTTTGCCGTCCTTGGTATCGACGACGAGCACGCGATCGGAGCGTGTGACGTACAAACGATGCGCCGCCGCGTCGACCGACAGATAGTCCCAGCCGCCGCTGCCGCCAAGATTCCAGCGCAGCGGAGCGGGAGCGTCCGCTGCGAACGCGCACAGCGGAACAATCGACGCGGCAAGGATCAGCACGCGGCCATGAAAGGTGTGCGCGGATGCGCGGCGGTGTGGATTCATATCGGCGACATCTTGCCAGACCCCGGCGGGCGCGCAACATCTATCCAGCAAGCTCAATGGTAAGCGTGGCGTAAATTCAGGGGAGTTGACCGCCAAAGGACGATCCCGCAGAGTTTGTGACGTCGTCGCCGCGGGTCCGATCGGACGTGCATCGTCCGACCCCGGCGCCGATATCCGGGCGTGTCCTGGCAAAGGGCGAGTCGATGTGGAAGCGGGTGGCCATATACGGGGCGTTCCTCGCAGGCGGGACGCTCGCTCTGCAGTGGCTCGATTACCTCAGCCTCGCGCGCGCGCATTCGGGCGACATCTACACCTTCCTGATCTCTCTGGCTTTTCTCGTGCTCGGCGTTTTCCTCGGCGCGCGGGTCATTGGCGGCGTCCGGAAACCGGCGGCATTCGATGGCAACCCGAAGGCCCAGGCTGCGCTCGGCATCAGCGCGCGCGAGCTCGCGGTGCTCAAGGAAATCGCCGCGGGCCGTTCCAACAAAGAGATCGCCCGGAACCTCAACGTGTCGCCCAACACGGTCAAGACGCACATTGCCCGACTGTTCGAAAAACTCGATGCCAAGCGGCGTACCGATGCGACCAATAAGGCGCGCTCGCTCGGGATCGTGCCCTGATCGATGCCACGTTCGGGATGGATGAACCGCTCGAAATCACCCTCTTAGACGACGGCTGCCATTGCGGAAGCTGGCAGATTTGCGCCGGCTTGCGCGCGCGGTCCGGCGATGAGCTCCGCCAGAATGCTTTCCTTCAGAAGCGCATCGGAGAGCCCGACTTGGGCGGGCGGGTCCGCTGCTGCTAGCGCTTTCACGCGGCCCAGTGCCGATTCAAGTGCCGTCAGTGCAACGCTTTCGCCGAGGCGGCGATAGCTTTCGAATTGCGCTTCGTCGAAATATTGATCCGATGTGGGTTCGTGCGGAAAACTCGGATGCGCGCGCGCGTAATGCGCGACGTCAGCGGGCTCGGTTCCGACGATCGAAGGTTTGAGGTAAAGCAGGACGCCGGATTCGCCTTGCGCGTACGTGATCGTGCCGACGGCGCAACAGCGCTTGGATACTCCGTTTGCGTCGCTGCGCAGATCGCTCGCGTCGATTTCTATGTCGACGCCGAAATCGATCCGACATTTCTGGATGGCGTCGCCGAGGTCGGCGAAATCGCGGTCTGAATCCGCGCTCGAATCGACGCACAGGATGAACCGGCAACGCCGCCGCACGAGTTCGTAGATTCCGAGATTTTCGAAGTGTCCGCCGTCCGAGAGATAGATGAGACGTCCGCTTTCCCGCGTGCGACCCAGCATTTCGGCGATCAGCCACCAACCGGAAAATCTCGGAACCGCGGCGGCATCGGAGCCGGCGAGATTGGGGTTGGGCAGCCACCAGCCGAGGCGCGCGTCGAACATGGTCAGAAGCAAGGTGACGGCCGGTGAGCTGTGATAGCCCATGTTCGGGCTCGCTGCTGCGCCGGAAATTGCGACGACGTCACCCAGCGTGAGCGACGCGGCGATCGGTTCGGAAGCGGTTTTGTTTTTGGTTTTGTTTTTGGAAGGAACGCGTGCGCGCGAAGTCGTGGCAGCGACGGCGGGAGTCGCGTCGCCGATCGGACACGCGTCGTCGTGTGAAGGCGGCGGAACGTACCCGCAATAGCCGGGCGTAAAGCAGAACGACGCCGCTTTGCGATCCTGCCAGTCGAGTTGTCTCGTCGCGACGAGATTGAGCGCCGATCCAATGAGCGGAAAGAGAGGTCGTGACCCCGAGGTGTCGCGTGCTTCCTCGACGACATCGGCGAGCACGAGATCATCGTTCGGATCGAAGTTCGTCGTCGGTTCCGGTTCGCGCGTCGGATTGCTCGCGCCGAGATAGCAGCGCACGATGCGATTGCGGTAGAACGCGTTCATGCTGAATTCGTTGAGATCGACGGCATAGCCGAGCACGAGCCACACGACGAATGCGACGGCGAAGACACCGACCAGCGTTCCATAGTGAACCAGGGTTCCGTTCACGAGATTGAAGATATAGGTCTGGCCGATCGCGTCGAGGTTCGGATCGCTCAGCGAGGGAAATGCATCCCAGCCCGCCGCTGCGAGGATTTCCTGTCCGGCAAAGCTCACTGCGACCGCGACTCCGAGCAGGAACACCCACGGCGCGATCAGCGCGAGCATGCTGAGGACTTTCGAGTTGTGTTGCGCTTCTCCGTTTACGCGCTGGCTGTAGGCGGCAAGCACGCCGGCTCCCGTGGTGCCGATCCATCCCGCGACGCCGATCCAGCCGGTCGCAAGCCATTTGGTGTCGGCGTACCAGAGGCCGTATCTCAGCAAGAGCGGGCCGTAAATCGCTATTCCGCACCAGAGCCCGACGAAGAGAGTGACGAACGCCGCGGCCTTGCCGCCGATCCGCGCCCATATCTCGCGCTGCAGATCGCTGAGCGAGGGACCGGCAAGACCGATGTGGAAGATGCCGGTCAACGTGATCGCCACCAGTACGCAGGTGGGACCGAGAATCAGAAGGTGTCCAAGCCCGAACAGGCCAAGCCAGTGGTAGAAGATATGGCGCGTGCCGACCAGGGCGATGCCCGCGAACAGCGATGCGCCGAGCGTGGCGAGCACGAAACGCAATCCATGTTGCGTCAGCGGCGGCGGCGATTCCTCGACGCCGGTGCTTGGCGTGCGTCGAGCGATCACGAGGGAAGCTGCGAGCCAAATGATCCAGCAGACGAAATAGATGAGCGCGATCGTCGTGAAAATCCTGAAATCCAGGGATCGTATGAAAGGTTCCGCAGCCTCGGGCGTCAGCTCCGCGATGTGCCCGTAGAGCTTGGTATTGAATCCCCAAAGAGACATGGCTCCGCACAGCGCCGAAAGAAAAAGCACGCCGATCGCGGCGAGCGCAACTCCTGCGACTCTTCGCGGAGGTAGGTCGCGGCGATCCACGGCACCGGAATCCACCGATTCGTCGCAGGCCGGATTCTTGGCCGAAGGCGAGGGTGCCTGCCCGTTCGCATCCGCTGCGAAGCGCGGCGCAGAACGGCGTGACTGCGCTTGCATCAGGATCCATCCCAGCAGCAGTGCGCCGACCCCGCCGGCGATACCCGCCGCGAAGAAAAGCTCGAGCGGCCATCCGATCGCGGTCCGCATCATGCGTGGATAAAGCAGGAGAGGAAGCAGACTCATCGCGAGCAGCAGGGCGAACAACTGGGTCTGGACGAGCACGACATTGCGCACATAGGTGCCCAGCATGCTCAACGTATCGCCTGACACCGCCGATTTTTGCGGGCTCAGGTAGTTGCTGTATTCGCGCAGATGAAGGATCGGCCGCTGCGCATCGACCACGGCGCCGGCTGGTCTCGCCGGAGCATTCGCGACGTCGCGAACGCGCGATCGAAGCACGTCGTAGGTGCCAGCGAAACCGCGCCGACGGATCAAACCCTGGACGAACGCACCGATGTAGCCGCCGCCGGAAATCGTGGACAGATAGTGGAATGCGCCAAGGAGATTCTTGCGTGCGAGCACCTGCAGAACGCCGAGCGCGAAGGTGGCACTGCGAATGCCGCCTCCTGAAAGTGCGAGTCCCCAGACGTCCGGATTCGCGCCGCGGGATTGGGGCGTCCGATTCAGAATGAAATCGAGCTCGGCTTCGCGGATGGAGTCCGAGGTGGTCGAACGATCTTTCATGCACGGACTCCTGCCGGTGGCGCCGAACATTTTCAGTTCGATGTTTCAGTTCGCAGTGAAGTGTCCGGCGACGACGGGCTCACGCTGTCGGTGATACCTTGCGTCGCCGCGCGCGCTGACGTGCTTTCTCGTTCGGCATCAAGGAAACGCGATCAGGTCGATTCGCCCGCGGTACGAATTTGCGGTGTCCGAAGCGCCGATGACCATTGTTCCGACGAGCTGGCCACAACCGGCGACTCGAACGGTCCAGCGGCTCGCATACAATTGCGCGCCGGATTCGGCTTCGGTCCTGCTCCAGCCGCCTTGAGTCAGGCGCGCTTCGAACGCCGCCTGCAGCCCGTTGGCATCATTGCCGTCGAACGGCAGCGACGAGGTCACGAAGAATGCGCGATTCGTCGTCGCGGTGTCGCTCGTGTCGGTGACGGACGATACCGTCGTTCCCGAAATGCTGGTCAGGTCCGGAATCGCGCCGGCACGGATCGCGGCCGTGCATTGCGGAAGTGACACGGCTCCCAACGCCGTGTTCAACAGCCAGCCAAGGCGGACACCTGCGCGCTGTAGCTGCAATGAGACCGCTGCGGTTGCATCGTCGATATAGGGCTGCGCCAGTTTGTAGTGATGCACCGAAGTCGGGGCGGGAAGCTCGCCGAAGACGCGCTGTTGCGCGACGGCGAACGATTCTTGCGCCCAGTCCGTTGGGGTGCCCTGTGACCAGGTTGCGCGTTGCGCGTCGGTGATTTGCGAAAGAAGCGTGTTTGCGACGGCGTTCGGATCGGTCCCCAACTGCTCGACGAATTCCGTGTCCCAGTAATGGTGCAGGTTGCCGCCCGGTAGCGGATGCGTCGCGATGACTTCGTCGTTGCCGCCTTTGTCGTGATTGTCACTCGCATGCAGGGGCTGGTGGATGTCGCCGACGAAATGCAGCAGGAACTGCAGGGCCATCCGGCGCTCATCGGCGTCCGTGTCCGGCGACTTCAATTCGACAAGGAATTCGTCGATCTTGTCGATGACGCAGTCGTTTTCGGGTCCAGCGCTCGCGAGCGTGCCTGGAGGCAGAGCCGGATGCGCGAAGCATGCGGCATCGATATCCGGACCATCGATCTCGATGTCGACGAAGTGCCAATTGTGCGTTGTCCGGTAGCGCGGGCCGTTCGGACGATCTGAATCACGGTATTTGTCGGCCCAGGTCGCTTCGCTCGCCATGTCCTTTCCGGTCGTGATCGACAACGGATCCGTGGCGAGCATGGCCAGCACCTCAGCGCGGACCGCAGGATCGAGATCGTGCTCGGCGACAAGGCCGATGATTTCGTGTCCTTCGTCGCCCCACGCATGCGCTCGAGATGGACACAAGACCACACCCAGCGCGAACAGAAAGCCGACGATGGCGGACCGACGCCATTCGCGGCGATATTGAGAGGAGGTCACATGCGCCGGCACTCCGGCATTCCGGTCGCCACAAGCCGTTTGCTGCGCAGTCGCTGCACTCATCGCGCACCCCCAAGTACGCTGACAACCCGGAAGGTGCTCACCGAATACACGCAGTCTGATGCGTGCCACGAAGCCGGGGAGTGCACCTTGAGTACGAACACACTGCGCTCACCTCTTCGCAAGCGGTAGTCGGTGCGTTCGGAACTCGCTGTACGAGATTTCCTATACGAGTTCGGCGTTTCAACGTGTCAGATGAGCCGATACATCGCGGCGGACTCGCGGCTGCATCCGCTCGACGTCAGGCAAGGCGCTACGGCAATCGCTGCTGCCTGACGATACGTTGCGTCAGCGCCGCACTATTCGGACCGGCCATATGAAGCGCCTGCAGCAAAGCAGTGAGCGGAACCGGCTTGCACAGGAATTGATCGAACGAGGAATCGACCGCGCGCATGCGAAAATCGAGACTCGCGCGTCCGGTGATCGCGACTAGCCGCATGCCGAGCAACGCCGGATTCATTCGAAGACGGCGCGCCGCTTCGAATCCGTCCAGATGCGGCATGTCGAGATCGAAGAGCGCGGCGTCGGGCCTGAGCGACTCGCAGAGCTTCACCGCCTGGACGCCGTCGGAGCACGGATACACTTCGACGCCGGCATGCCGGAGCATCAGGTGGACGGCGGCCCGAAAGAGATCATCGTCGTCGGCCCAGACGAGCTTGAATTCGCGAGGTGCGAGCATGGGCGGACTTTCGCAGCACGCCGCTGAACCGAGCAATCGCAACAGCGGCGCATAGTCAGCTATAGTTTAGCGACGCTTTTGACGGCGATCACTGGAATGAACGTGAACGACTACGTGCTGGTGATCGCCGATAACGATCCTGAAATCCGTTCGGCCTACACCGCGCTTTTCACTGCGAAGGGCTACGTCGTTCATGCATGCGCCGATGGCGCGCAGGCTTTGGCGCTTTGCCGCGAGGTTCGCCCCGCCGTCGCCTTGATTGATCTCGACATGCCTGTACTCGATGGTTGGGAAACGGCAAGAGCATTGCGCGCCGATCCCGATCTTGCCGGCATACGCGTCGTCGCGATCACTGCGCTTTCCGACGAGCGATCGAGTGCGCGCGCGTGGGAGGCGGGATTTCACGAGTTTCTGCCGAAGCCGGTGACCGCGTCGATGCTTCTTTCGATCGTGCGGCCGACGCGCGAGTTGCAAGGTGTGATTCGAGCGGTCGACGGCGAGGTGTGATCTCGGAGTCGTCGGCCGAACTCAGCGTGATGCGTGCAAGCGGGCTCGACTGCGTCACCATTGTCTTTCGACTGCTGGCATTCATGCGCCGCTGCGCAATATCCTCCTCAATCATGTCTGCACGCGGAAAAGAACCGCCGAGATGGACAGCGAAAACGAGGGAGGAGCCCGGACGACACCTGTCGGTCCGGGGCCAGAGCATTTGTGGATAGAAATAGTCGCGCCGATCGAGACGGCGGGAGCGGCGATCGCGCAAGCGCTGCAACAACTTCCGGCAGTGCCGACCGGTGTATTCGTCGCCGTCAGCGATAAAGGCACGATCCTGCTGAACCAGGCCGGCTGGACGACGTTCCACACAGCGCTCAAATCAGTGGTAAGTCTTCAGACTCGGCATCCGATCGGCGAAGTGTCGGCGCGCACTCTGAAGATCTGCGTCCTCACCTGACGCCTTGTGCCTTCTCTGGCGGCAATTATCAGAGAACCTGTCGACCCAGCGGTGCGGAAAGCGTGTCCGAAATGAACTGCTCGGCGGGGAGCGGAGCACCGATGTGAAAGCCTTGCGCCATGTCGCAGCCCATTTCGCGCAGAATCACGAGCGTCGCTTCATCCTCGACGCCTTCGGCGATGACGGTCATGTCCAGATGGTGTGCGAGGCCGATCATCGATCGCACGACTTGGGCCACGCGCGAGTCGTCGCGCACGGCGCAAACGAACGACTGATCGATTTTGAGCTCGCTGGCCGGCAATTGGCGCAGATAAGAAAACGATGAATATCCCGTGCCGAAGTCGTCGATGGCGACGCGAACCCCGCTGTCGCGCAGCCGCGTCAATATGCGCGAGCTGTGCGATGGATTCTCCATCAGCGCAGTCTCGGTGAGTTCCAGCACGATGCGGTCGGCGGGCACATCCCATATCTGCAACCCGCCGAGTACTTGTTCGACGAGATCGGACTGCGACAGAACGTGCGCGGACAAATTGATCGCGACGAAGAGATCGCTGCGCAATGTTCGTATCGCCGCCGCGTAGCGCAGCGCCGCGTTGAGACTCCAGTGCGTCAACGCGCCGATCATGCCGGTCTGCTCGGCGAGCGCCACGAAGCGGCTCGGCGCAATGCTTCGATTCGGCGCGCGCCATCGCGCCAGGGCTTCGGCGCCGACCAGGGAATCGGAACGCAGATCGCGCACGGCCTGTAGGTCGAGCGTCAATTTGTTGTCCGCGATAGCGGAACGGAGATCGGCCTCGGAGATCGACTCGGCCTCGGCGCCGGGCGCATACACGCAAAACCGTTCGAACGAACGCGTCGCCTGAAGGCAGGCGGATTCTGCGTGCCGGCACAGCTCGTCGGCCGACACGCCATGCTCGGGCGCGATCGCGATGCCGGTCGCAAGCGTAATCAAAAGTTGCCTGCCGGATATTTCGATTGGATCGTCGAACGCGCTCGCCAGCCGCGTCGCTGCCAGCATCGCGTGATTCGGAGCGTGCAGATCGGGGAGCAACACCGCCAACGCGCCGTCGCCGATCGCATGCACGCGGTCGACGGGTCGCACGACACGGCGTACCCATTCGTGAATCACGTCGTCGAGGCGTTCTGTGACGGCGTAGCCGAACACCGCGACCAACTCCCGATAACGCATGACGCGCACGATGAGAAGTGCGGACAGACGGTCGCCGCGCACGATCCGGTCGATATCCTCGAAGAGCGCACGCCGGTTCAGCATGCCGGGAACGCTGTGCAGCCGGACCGGTTCATAAATACAGAGACGTCAGATCCAGGCCGTGCGCGCCGCGATCAAGCGCACGCACGACAAAACTCGGCTCGCCGGTCTCGGATATCGAGGCTTGCATCATCAGGTCGAACATCCGCATGCGCGGATCGAATTCTTTTTCCGGCGTAGTGAGCACCATGATGCGCGGCCGCAGTCGCCGCGCCTGATTCTGCGCCATGACCACCGCGACTTCGCCCGTGTTGAGCTCGACCAGCGAGCCGGTCGGATACACGCCGAGGCACGTCATGAACTGCTCGACAAGCTCGGACTGGAACAGCGTGCTCCGATTTGCATACAGCTGCTGCAATGCGACGTGTTGCGCGACCGCCTTGCGGTAAGGCCGCTCGTTGGTCATCGCATCGAAGCTGTCGATGATGCCGGCGATGCGGCCGAACAACGGAATCTGAGCGCCGGCCAGTCGACTCGGGTAGCCCGATCCATCGTCCCGTTCGTGATGCGTGCGCACCATGTCGCGCACGATCTCGCTTTCGATGCCGGACTTGCCGACGATCGCCAGGCTGTTGTCGACGTGCTCGTGAATGGTCACCCAGTCTTTCGCGGCGAGCGGGCCGCGTCGGCTCAGTATTTCTTCGGGCAATTCCGCCTTGCCGATATCCATCAGCAATGCGCCGGTCGATACCTCGGTGAGTACTTCAGGCGGAAAACCGAGGTGACGCCCGAACGCGGCGCTGAGCGCGCAGCAGGTGATGGCATGGCCGTAGGAATAGGTATCGCGCTTGCGCAACGATTCGAGCCAGAAAAACGCATCGCGGCTGCGCAGCACGCTCTTGACGATCGGCGAAACGGCCTCGTGTATCGCCATCGCGGACGGCGCACGTCCGGCGCGGATACCGTCGAAGAGCTTGGTCACCAGACCAACGGCGTTGTTGTGGGCGCTGCGCGCCAGCGGCAATTCTTCTTCGACGGTGTTGCTGTCCGTATAGGTGACCGCACCGCGCGTGGCATCCTGGCCTGCAACGCGCAGCAGGAGCTTTTTCTGCGAATCGGGCGCAATGCCGCGCTCGAGGTCGATGAAGACATGCTTGCAAAGCCGATTCAATTCGGCGACTTGTTCGCTCGAATCGATCAGAAAGCCCTGCAGCGGAAACGATGTTTCGTTCCACGGCCGATCCAGGCGACACACGTACATGCCCGCGGCCAGGTCCCCGACCGGGATGCGGCGCTCTTCGATCTCTGTCGCACCTCTATTCATCCACCGATTCCCGCTGCCTTGACTGCGCACGCACAAGCCGTCGCTGCCCAGGCAAGCCAGCTGAGCCGCGAACGGAACGCGTCGGCCCGCCCCCGATTGCGCGCGGGAGACGAGCAGTACGGAGTATGAAGCAACCTTCGCAGAAGTAGTCGTGTCGATGAAGCTGCGGACCATGGACCGGCCGGGGAACGACTTGCAATATGGTCTCGGCAGGATCGTTCCGGACGTGCGGCACGGCGTGCGATGGGCTAGCTTCTTGCCATGAGAGCGGTCATCTGCACGCGATACGGCCCACCGGAAGTGCTGCGACTGGCGGAGGTCGAGCGCCCCACGCCGCGCCGGAACCAGTGTGCATTCGCATCGTCGCGGCAGCCGTGTCGGTGAGCGAGTGTGTCGTCCGAGGCCTGAAGGCGCCTCGTCGATACCGAATACTGTTCCGGTTGGTGGCTGGTTGGACGGCGCCGCGCCGCATTCTTGGCATGATGCTCGCTGGAGACATCGAGTCCGTCGGGCGCAACGTCCGGTCATTCAAAGAAGGCGATCAGGCATTCGGCATGAGCCGTTGGGCCGCCGGTGCGTACGCCGAGGCGGTCTGTTGGCCGGCAAACCCGGGCGTCGGACGGCGGCAACGATGTTTCAAGGCCAAACGCCGAGAGCGGTCAATCCACACCGCTCACTGCGCACCAGGAGCGGACTGTCACCACTCAGCGGAGCACGCGGCGGGATCGTATATTCCGCTTTCACCGCTCCGGCCGCGCATTCACAAGTGAAGGTGGAAACATCATGACCGCAGAGAAAACGACGATGGCCTTCGGATGGCGGGTCTACGGCTTGGGCGTGATGGCGTTGGGCATCGTTTGCCTGGCGTTCGGGGACTTCCATCCGGGGCAGCCGGTGCCCAAGGACTTTCCCGACCGCACTGTTCTGGCCTATGCCGCCGCTGCGTTCATGCTCGTTGCTGGCGCGGCCATCCAATGGCGCCGGACGCTGCCTTGGGGCGCGGCGGCGCTCACCGCTTACTTCGGGCTCTTCGTCGTCATCCTGATGAACGGCCGCGTGTGGCTTGCCCACTACGCCGAGTTCCTGCCGTACGAAAGCCTCGCCATAGAACTCGCGATCGCGGCGGGCGGGCTGATCGTCTATGCAACTTACGCGAAGATCGATGCGCTCCTGGCTGCACGACTCGCGCGCGCGGCTCGACTGGCGTTCGGGATCTGCGCGCTGATATTCGGCGCAGCGCATTTTGTGTATATGGACCTCACCGCCCCGCTGGTTCCCAAGTGGCTGCCGCCTACACAGGAGTTCTGGGCCTACGCGACCGGGGTCGCCCACATTGCGGCAGGCGTCGCAATCCTCACCGGCGTGCAAGCGCGCCTTGCCGCGATCCTGCTGACCGTCATGTTCGCGTCCTTCACGGTATTGGTGCATGTGCCGATGCTTCTGGCCACTCCATCCAGTCATTGGATCTGGAACGAGAACGCAGTGAATATCGCCCTGATCGGCGCCGCCTGGGTCGTCGCGGACTCGCTGGCGCGAGGAAAAGACGAAGGTAGCGCGAGAGTGTCGAAAGAGTCCGGTCGCAGTCGCCGGGATCCTGCGTTTGGCGCCTGAAAAAAAGCCAGGCCGGAGACTGAGTTTCCAGAGCAGCCTGTTGCGTCTGGCGATAGTGGGACGCATCTGGACCTATCAGCTCCGCCCATACTTCGGCACCAGCACAGCACGCATCTCCCGCAGGGGCGTGAGAGTTTGGCTGTGTGCAACAGGAGCGAGCCGGGAAAGCTCAGGTACGCGCCTAGCCTCCGTTGCCATACCCCGAACCGGAACGGTGATCTGAGCCACGAAACAACGCGGATCAGCGGCCTGACAATGGCGAATGCGATCGGGCCGACCGGAGGCAGCACTCATGAGCCGCGAATTTGCGCGAAGGCTGGTAACGCCGATGTTGCTTGTGTCGATGATCGCGGTCGTGAGGGCGTACGCATCCGACTGCGGACTCCCCAACCCGGCGTTCTGCGAAACCTTCGCATCGCCGGACGGAAACGGCAATCGATCCGGGGATCTCAACGGCACGCTCTGGGGCGTATCGCGGCAGCTCGGAGCCGTAAATTTCGGGCAGGGTCAATATTACGACGTCGCGCCGGCGACGATGCAGCGTTGCGGAAGTGAAGTCGTCGTGCAACCGCCACAGGATGTCGCGATCTGCGACGGCCACGCAGTGGATGCCGTGAACGACCAGCACGGCGTGACTTCGCTGGCGATGTATCCCAAGCAGCCGTTCGATATCGCGGGACGCACCGGCACGGTCACGTTCGACGTCAGCGACGACAGCCACGGCTCGCATCGCGCGTGGCCGGAATTCTGGTACACCGATCAACCGGTGCCGGCGCCATTTACGCATTTCAGTTCGCTGCAATCGGTGCCGAGGAACGGAGTCGGCGTCCGCTTCGCCGGCTATTGCCCGCCCAATCTTCCCGGCTGCGGCGTGCGTTTCATCTGTCCGGACGAGCCTGCCGATGTCGCCGTGATCACGGTCGATTCTGCGGTCGTCATCAACGAGTATGTCAGCAACGATTCGTTTACCGATGGCGAGCCAGGAACGATTTCGGTGACGCCGGTCGACTGCGTCAAGGCATCATCCGGGCCCGGCGATCTGAACCGGTTTCAGCTCGCGATTTCGCAGAACGAGATCGATGTGTACGGAACGGATGCAGGCACTGTCGCGCCGCTGAAACTGATCGCCGTGATCAACAACATGTCGCTGACGCTCACTCGCGGCCTCATATGGATCGAAGACGTTCACTATAACGGCGACAAGGATGGCCCTGATCAAGGTACGCACACATTCACCTGGGACAATGTGGGTTTCGACGGCCCACTGCTGCCCCGAGATCTCGCATTTGATGTGCTGGACAATCTTGCGCCGCTTCAGAACTACCCAGGTCTGCTCAATCTTGGTTGGGGCGTTTTCCCAACGGACAGTCAACCGCTGACATTGACGGTCTCCGGCGTATACAACGTCGCGAGCGCCGCGGGTGCGCTGCTCACGTTCAACTATTCGACCTATAACCCGGCAACCGTGAGCTACCGCGTGAACAACGGGGAGTGGGTCGATCAGCCATGGCCATTTGGCGCCTGCTACACGCAAAATGACTTTGTGTTGTGCGGCGAAAAAACAATCGCGGTGCCGGTGAATCTGTCCGATGTGCAGGCGGGCACCAACACCATCCAATTCAGATCAAGCGATGCGACCGCGATCGCCAACGTGGACCTGGTGCTGCAAGGCGCTGGAGGCGTCGTCGTTACAGACGACATTTTCGGTAACGGTTTCGATTGAAATCCACGACCGATGGATCGGAGGCGCTGTGGCGATCGGCCGCTCGCCTCGCAGCGCTCAGTGCACCAGCGGAATCTGCGAGGACAGCTGCGCCTGTGCGAGCTGGCTGAGGCGGCGGTCGAGTTGAATGGCGCGGGCCGCCGTGCCTCCCGATACTGCAGCCTGGAATTTCGCCAGCCACTTGACGCGAAGCGCCTGCATCTTGTCGTCGCGATCGAGCAGCGCTTTGACAAACGTAACGGCATCCGTGTCGTTCAGCGTGCTGTAGTGGTCTGAGTACTTCTGAATCGCGCTGATCTGCGCGTCGATGACGACGTTCTGTTCCTTCTGGTACTGCTCGAACATGGGCCAGAACTTTGCGGCCTGATCGGCCGACAGCGTCAAGCCCTTGGCCATGATGTCGGCACGCGTTGCCTGCATCGCCTCCCGGTACTCGGCAAGGGCCTTCTTCATATCGGCGGCTTCGGAGCTCGCCGTGGCAGCAGCATTGCCCTGGGGTGCGTCTGCGGCACAGACACTCAGTGGCGCGAGAAGTGCCGCGCCGACCAACACACTCGTCACGAACTTAAGCATGGTTTTGCCCCTTCTTGATTGCGGTGCGATAAGCGCAGACGCGTTCTGCATCCCGAGACGGTGTCGTGGAATCCGACGAGACGGCTTACCTGGCAGCCGGAATGAGGCACAGACTTTCTGTGTTGCACTGCTCCCAGGCAACGGTAAAGTCACTAGAGTCGTGTAGGTAAAAGTACTGATGCAGACGGAGAAGACACCGACGCAGGAGGCTCGACAAGCGGCGCCTGGAGTCGAACGAGACACAGTTTGTGCTCGTGCGAGCAAACGCCGAAGGCACAATGATTTGGTGCGGACTCCGATATTCCTCGACGCTGGATCAGTAGCGGAGGTCGGTTACCTCAGACCTCGCACGGTGCTTGTGGGGTCCGAAGCAATCAGACGATGCCGTGGCCGAGCGTCGCCACGAATGCGACATACGCGACGAGCGTCAGCGCGATGAGCCAAAAATTGCGCTCGATGGCGGTTGGAACGCCGGACGTGCTCCTCGCAGGTTGAGCGCGTGGACGCATCAACAGGAGGGGTAGGGATGCGGCCCCAATTTCAAGCATTGCATCGCGCAGATTACCGAGACCGGCCACACGGCAGAACGCCGCGGCGGCCGTTGCACTCAACATGGCGCCGAGCCACAGCAATCGAGCGCAGATGCGCGCGACGCGTTCGTTGGGCGAAGCGAGGGCGATCGCGCGCGCGGTCATCCGCACGCACGCGATGTACAACGCCAGACCCACGCTGGCAACGAAGATGCGTTCGGGGGCCGCAACGTCGCCGGACATCGAGCGGAGAAAGAGATACGCATCGCCGCTTCGCGTCAGCATTGCGTCGACCAGATAAGCACCTTCCCAGAAATACGCCAGTGCGGTGATCGCGAGCAGAAGCATGCGAAGCGATGCAGATCGCAATGGCAGCGTGGCGCGCAAAAACCACGCGAGACTTCCGACCAGGAGGTTCGTCGCCGGACCGGCAGGATCGATCCAGGGCGAGGCGACGCTGCAACGAAACATTGAAGACGTCAGAAGTGTGATATTGCCGCCGGCCAGCAAGCAAGCGGCGCCGTGGCCTAACGCTTCGTGAGCCGTCGTTACGATGCACATCGCAAGCACACCGATTGCAGCCAGCGTCATGCGATCCATCGGCATCGTTGCGGATGCGCAGTTCGGATCTTGAGCGAGTCTCGCGCTCAAGGTGCGGGAACGTGCCGGAACACACGCTGCACAACCTCACGGTCTTCGTCGTTGGCGATGGCGGCGACGGCGTGTGTACCCAAGGCGTACGAGCGTGCGTGCGATTCTTTGGCGCCTGCGGCCCAAGCCGCGTAGCCGTGGACGACATGAGTGAAGGCGATCTCCCAGTCGGGAGTGCCCGGGCTTGCAAGGAAGTAGGCGCGCATTTCTTCGGCGTAGGCCAAAGCCGTGGTCCCCAGCCCCGCTTGGGCGTGTGCCAGAGCGAGCAGCAGGAGTGCACGCATGCGGTTCAGTTCGTTGCCGACATGCCCCCAGTGCCACGCGGCGGCATGCGCTGCATCGAGCAATTCCCGACGGTTCACTTCGGCAGCGGGAACCTCGGCGAGTGCCCACGCGGTATTGTTGCCGCTTGCGCCGAAGAAACGATGCCAACTCTCGGGCTTGTTGTCCTCAGGCGACTTCATGGCAACGGACGCTCCGTTATCTATCAATTGCCAATCATAGTCGGTGCCGGCTCAGACGCGCGCCGTGGCTTGCGCAACGCGCGTGCGTTCTTGAACGAAGTGCTAGGCTAAATGTCATTGTCGATAGCCAATCCACATTCCATGTCTGCGACGGGTTCGTGTCTGACATGCACAACACTGACGAAATAGATGCCAGGCAACCCAATCGTCCCAATGGTGCTTTGCTGTCGAGGGTGCGCGCCTCGTTCGACGCTGTCATTGACCTTCCGCCCGACGCGCGCGTCGCCTGGATTTCGGAAAACGCGCGATCCTGCGGCCGGCACCAGTAACGCACTGCGTCCGCGGCGTGACCAGGACCGTTTGTGTCCATGTCCTCGACGAGCTTCGGATCACGCGTGAGATACCGCACCGTCGCCCAAGAATATTCGCACGCGCGCGACATATAGAGGTCGGGCACGTCAGGCTTGCCGGCGGCCGAGGGCGAGAACTATCACTCGGCATCTATCGCTCGTCCGTTCGTCAGGTTCGTGAAAGTTGTCGTAGACGTATCGTTTCGCCCCGTCGCAGACCGCGAGACTTCAGTGACTATCCCAGCTCGAAGACTGACAAGCAGGTCACCATGAGCCGGCGCTGCAAGTCGTCCACGATGAAGTTCGGCGTACCGCTTTCGGTTCCGGGATCGAGATACGTTGAGCACTGACACTGCGACGCTCGCACCTGTTTGCGCGTCTCTCCGAGTGTGTTTTCGAGCGGGGCTGAGGGAATATCAAACGCGCAATATTGTCTTCTTCGATATTGATTTGTCGAGGCGCACAAGCGAACATCCACAACAGGGCGGGTCATCTGTCCAAACGATAGCTCGCCACTCACTAGAAGCCCCATTGGCCGCGCCTTTGGAGCGCGGACTTTGGAGGCCGGCAATTCAAACGAAGACAGCTCACGCGCTCCGTGAGCGCTATGCGCCGCTGCTCTGGCTCGGTCTGGCACTGGCGGCAATCGCTCTCCTGACTCGCCTCGCTCTTCTGATCAAGACGGGTAACGGCGTACCGGCTCAGCTGACGAGCTGGGGGTATCTATTCGTTGTCGGTTTTGCCTACGACCTCATCGCACTCGTGTATTTCGCGTGGCCTCTGGTGCTCTACCTGTGGCTGATTCCGCGACGCGCCTACTCGGCGCGACCGCTGAGGGT
>DASYJJ010000424.1:0-17270 GCA_035996605.1 Rhodanobacteraceae bacterium | reverse complement strand
CTTTACGAGGAACATCTCGACTGGCACGGCACGCGCGAACGTTATGCCGCCGACAAGCTCGTGCTCGGCGACGCGGCGCAGACGCTGATCGTCAATGAGTTGCAGGCCGAGTTGATGACGCGAACGGCCACGCATCCGCATCGAATCGCGTTTGGCGATGTGGCTGCGTGGCATGTGCGCGACGGTGCGATTCATCGTGCCGGACGACGTGCCGGTGAGCTCTCGGACTTGCCTTTGCCCGGCCTCCACAACGCGCTCAACATTTGCGCAGCGCTCACGGCAGTGGAAGCAGCCGGCGAAGATGCGATGGCGGCGCTCGATCACGCGGTTACTTTCGCGCCATTGCCACATCGCTTGCAGACGCTCGGAGAACGCGATGGACTCGTCTGGGTAGACGACAGCATCGCGACGACACCGCAAGCGACATTCGAAGCGCTCGGGAGTCTCGCGCCGCGAGAAATTACGGTGCTCATCGGCGGCCACGACCGCGGGCTCGACTGGCGCGGGTTTGCCGAAGCAGTGCGCGATGCGCCACCGCACGCGATCGTGACGATGGGGGCGAACGGCAACCGTATCGCCAACGTCCTGCGCGAATCGCCAGGTAACTATCGCCTCAAAACGGCCGGCGCACTCGAAGACGCAGTTTCAATCGCACGTGAAATAACGCCGGCGCATGGGATCGTTCTGCTCTCGCCGGGTGCGCCGAGCTTCGATCAGTTCCGAGACTACGCCGAGCGCGGTCGTGCGTTCGCGGCGCTCGCCGGATTCGATGCGGCGCTCATTGGCGACATACACGGGCTCGGCATCGCCTGAATGCGCGCGCGCTGCAAGTCAATGCGACGCTGAGTGGAGATTGTGTAAACCGCGTCGCATTCGGCTTTCGAAAACCGTAGTCGATTGCAACGCGGACGATCGGCGTCCGCTTGTGCCGTGCGACGCTGCTATCCTCATCATTCCGATCGAGCGTGTGGAACGTGTGCGATGGCATCGAACCCGATCACCGTCTGGGATCTGCCGACGCGACTCTTCCATTGGGCGCTCGTCATTCTCATCGCGCTGCAATACGCGAGCGGCGAATTCGATCTACTGCCAATGGCGTGGCACTACTGGATGGGTTACGCGACGCTCGCGCTGATCGTGTTCCGCGTGCTTTGGGGATTTTTCGGCTCGCCAACCAGCCGATTCGCCGAATTCGTGCGCGGTCCCGTCACTGTCGCGCGCTATGCGATCGCGAGCGCGCATGGCCGAGAGCAAGAAGTCGTCGGACACAATCCGCTCGGCGGCTGGTCGGTCCTGTTGATGCTCGCGTGCGTTGCCGTTCAATCGATCAGCGGCCTCTTCTCAAGCGACGATCTCACCGAATCAGGCCCGTTCGCCGCGCGCGTTTCGGACGAGGCGGTGAAATGGATGACACGCGTGCATAACGTCAATCGTTACGTGCTGCTGATCCTGATCGTGCTGCACGTGACGGCGGTGATGCTGCATTGGGCGATGCGCCGCGAGAATCTCGTTGCACCGATGCTGCATGGGCGCAAGCGGGTCGATGGCGTGAGCGCGACGCGCGTCGTGCCGGCATGGCGCGCGGTGGTTCTGCTGTTGCTGAGCACGCTCGCGGTCGCGGCGCTGATCGTCTGGGGCAGCAGCACTGCCTGACGCCGATGTGCGGGTGCAAAAGCTGTCGCACGTTCAGCGTTTGCGGCTCACCCGCGACCCCTTGCGAATGACTGAAGTCGTCGAGCGTACTTCAGCGGTTGAAACCGCAGGCCGAGCTGCCTCAATCCTCGTTGCGGTACTTGTCGTGGCAGCTCTTGCAGGTGCCGGCGGTTTTCTTGAACTGATCGCGCGTCTTAGCTTCGTCGCCGGCTTTTGCGACGTCCGCAAGCGTCTTCGATTCGCGGACGAGATCGCTCATCTTGCTCTTGAAGTCGTCCATGTTTTTCCAGATCTCAGGTTTCGCCTCGGTATCGGCGCCTTTGTCAGATCCTTCGGGAAAACCTTCGAGCAGCTGCGGGGTGAGCGACGCGATGCGTTCGGCATGCTTGGCGAATTCCGCCGAGTCCCATGGCGTCTTGTTCTTCATCATGTCCACCAGCGGCACGAAATTCCAGCCCATCATCGTGTACACGCTTTGCCGATAGCGGATGGCGGTTTCGGGCTTCACCGCCGCAGCGGCAACGACAGTGACGAGCAGTGCAGCGGAGAGCGGGAGCACGACGATCTTGCGCATGAGACGTCCATCGAAATTTCGACCGGACGCGAGTGTAGCAGCAGGAATCCGCCCGCGTTCTGTAAAAAGGTGTCCGCGGTGCGAGGAAGCACTACCATGTGTCAGCTAATCCCGGAGATCGACATGCGCACCCGAATTTTTGCCCTCGGCTTTGTCCTGGCCGCGTCCGCGCCGCTGCACGCGGCGATGGTCGCAAAACAAGTCGGCTACAAGGTCGGCGGTAAAGAAATGCAAAGCGTGCTCGTCTATGACGATGCGGTGAAAACGCCGCGGCCCGGGCTCGTAATGGCGCCCGATTGGCTCGGCATGAACGACAATCAGATCGCACTGGCGAAACAAATGGCCGGCAAGGATTACGTGATCCTCGTCGCCGACGTGTACGGCGTGGACGTGCGACCGAAGACGCCCGACGACGCGGGCAAGGCGACCAAGAACATGTACGACCACCGTGTGGATCTTCGTGCGCGGATCAATGGCGCGCTCGATCAGCTGAAGGCCGAAGTCGGCAAGGCCCCGCTCGATGGCAAGCACTGGGGCGCGTTCGGCTACTGTTTTGGCGGCGCAACCGCGCTCGATCTTGCACGGAGCGGCGCGGATATCGCGGGCGTGGTTTCGTTCCACGGCAATCTTTCGACCGACGATCCCACGATGGCGAAGAACATCAAGGCCAAGGTGCTCGCGCTGCATGGCGCAGACGACAAATTCGAATCGCCCGAGCAGATCGCCGGTTTCCAGAAAGAGATGCGCGACGCCAACGTCGACTGGCAGTTCCTGGAGTTTGGCGGCGCGGTGCACTGCTTCGCGATCCCGAGCGCGGATGGCTCGGTGCCGGGTTGTCTCTACAACGAACGCGCGGCGAAACGCGGCGTAGCGCAGATGCGAATGTTCTTCGACGAAGTCTTCGCGGCACGCTGAGCGCACTCGGAATCCCTGTGGCCTCCACATCGAAGAAGCGCTCATGGTTCACCCGCTTCGCCAACGGCGCATCGCGCGCGACGGGCAAGCCGGGCACGTTCGTGCTTGCCGTCGTCATCGTCGTCGTCTGGGCGGTCACCGGCCCGATGTTCGCCTTCAGCGATACGTGGCAGCTCATCATCAACACCGGCACCACGATCGTTACGTTCCTGATGGTATTCCTGATCCAGAACACGCAGAACCGCGATTCGGAAGCGATGCACGTCAAAATGGACGAGCTGATCCGCGCGCTCGAAGGCGCGCACAACGCGCTGCTTGATCTCGAAGAGCTCGACGATCGCACGCTCGATACGATTCGCGGGCGTTACCGCAAGCTGGCGGAAAAGGCTCGCGATGACATTCTGGCGGGCAAGCTCGATATCGGCTGCGAGGATGTCGACGAAAACGACGATGACGACGACGGAGCGGGATCGTCCGCGTCGTCGCGAAATAAAACCAGGCAGAAAACCGCGACCGTCCGCGGCAAGGGCTAGCGCGATCGATCGATCGCGTAATCGGCAAGCACCGCGAGCGCGTCGCGCGCTTGCGACATCGGCAGAATCGAAAGTGCATCACGTGCGGAACGCGCGTACCGACGCGCTCGCTCGCGGGCGAAGTCGAGCGCCCCCGTTGCGTGAATCGCGGTCAACACGTCACCGAGCGCTTCGCGGCCGCCGGCAACGACGGCCTGCTTGAGACGCTCCGCCTGGACCGGATGGCTCTGCGCAATCGCGTGGATCAGCGGCAGCGTCGGCTTGCCTTCCGCGAGATCATCTCCGATGTTCTTGCCGAGCGTGCCGGCGTCGGATGCGTAATCGAGCACATCGTCGGCAATCTGGAAGGCGAAGCCGAGATCGAGGCCATACTGCGCGAGTGCTTCTTCCTGTTCGCGCGGGAGCTCGGCGAGCACCGCGCCGAGCCGCGTAGCCGCGGCGAACAGCACCGCAGTCTTGCGCTCGATGACCTTGAGATAAGCGCTCTCGTCGGTATCCGGATTCCCAATATTGAGGAGCTGCAACACCTCGCCTTCGGCGATCAGGTTCGTGGCGTCGGCGAGAATGCGCATGACGCGCATGCGATCGAGCTCGACCATCATCTGGAAAGAGCGCGAGTAGAGGAAATCGCCGACCAGCACGCTCGCCGCGTTTCCCCAGACCGCATTAGCGGTTTTGCGGCCGCGGCGAAGGTCGGATTCGTCGACCACGTCGTCGTGCAGAAGCGTTGCCGTATGGATGAACTCGATCACCGCGGCAAGGGTGATCTGATCGTGGCCGCGATAACCCGCCGCACCTGCGGCGATCAGATGCAAAAGAGGCCGCAAACGCTTGCCGCCGCCGACGACGATGTATTCGGCGACCTGATTGACGAGCACGACATCCGAAGCGAGGCGCGAACGGATCAGCGCGTTCACCGACTGCATGTCGGCGGACGCGAGCGCCTGCACGTCGCCGAATCCGGCGATCGACGACGACGTGGAAAATGCGGCAGTCGAGCTCAAAGCGGTCATCCCGTGCGATGGACGAAGTATAGCGGGGCGCTCCGGTCGACTCTGTCACGAATGCCGAAAAACGCTGGTTTCGGCGCGGACCGGTGAAATCGCGCGCCGCGCGGCGAGATATGCGCCGGGATCCGGTTCGCGAGCGCGACGCCGATCGCCTCGCCGGCGGGGGAAAGACCGACACGCTCGCGCAACGCGCGCCGACAGATGGCGTCGCGCTTGCGGGCAGCGGCCGACCGCGACTGCGGTGTATCCTCTGCGCACTCCACGAGGCATCGAACAGAGGAATTCCATCCATGGCACGCGGCATCAACAAGGTCATCCTGGTCGGCAATCTCGGCGCCGATCCCGAGACGCGCTACACCGCGACCGGCGGCGCGATCACCAATATCCGCCTCGCCACATCGGAAAACTGGAAAGACAAGCAGACCGGCGAAAACCAGGAACGAACGGAATGGCACCGCGTCGTGCTGTTCGGCAAGCTCGGCGAGATTGCCGGCGAATATCTGAAGAAGGGCCGGCAGGTTTACATCGAAGGTTCGTTGCGCACCAACAAGTACACCGACAAGGACGGCATCGAGCGTTATTCCACTGACATCGTCGCCAACGAGATGCAGATGCTCGGCGGTCCCGGCGGCGGTGGCGGTGCAGGCGGCGAAGGCGGCGGCGGCGGATTCAGCCGTGATCGCGGCGAGCGTTCCAGCGGCGCTCCCCGCGGAGCGGCGGCGCCTTCATCGTCGCGTCCGGCGCAGAAGCCGACGGACACGTTCGAGGACGACGACATCCCGTTCTGATCCGAGCGGCGCGATACCGAGCCGATGTTCGGGCCTACGGCGCGACGATGCTCCCCTTGCGACGACTCCCGGAGGACATTCCCGTGAAAGCGATTCGTGCGTTGTGCATTTCCGTTGTTTCGCTGCTGTCCGTTGTCGCCGCCTATGCGAACGACGATACCGCATGGAGCGAGCAGAAGGTCACCGCGCCTGACGGCAGGGCAAACACGTACTTCGGTACCGCCGCCGCGGTCAGCGGTTCGTTTGCGCTGATCGGCGCATACGGCGACAGCAACCACCATGGTGCCGCCTACATCGAAACGAGAACCGGCGCCGAGTGGAGCGAGACTCAGAAAATCGTCGCCGACGACGGTCTTGCCGGGGATGAATTCGGATATCGCGTCGCGATCCAGCCCGATCGCATATTCGTCACCGCGTACAACGCGACGATCGGCACGAACACCGCACAGGGGTCGGCCTACGTGTTCGAAAACGGCACCGGCAGCTGGGCGCAAGTGCAGAAGCTGACCGCCGATGACGGCGCGGTCTTCGATAACTTCGGCCAGTCGATCGCTATCGACGGCAGCGTGCTCGTGATCGGCGCCAATGGTGCCACGATCGGCGATCAGGGCGCGCAGGGTGCGGCCTACGTGTTTGTCTACGATGGCACGAGTTGGACGCAGGGGCAGAAGCTGATCGCGGACGACGGCGACATGGTCGACAATTTCGGCGTGTCCGCAGCGATCGGCGACGAGACGATTTTCATCGGCTCGCCGTACGCAGCCGTGAATGGTCACGCGAACCAAGGCGCGGTCTACGTATTCCAGAGTTCCGCCACCGGCTGGACACAGGTCGACAAGCTCACGGCCAGCGACGGCGCCACCAACGATTCGTTTGGCATGAGCATGTCGCTGGACGGCACCACACTCGTCATCGGCGCGACCGGGGCGGATGGCCATGGCGCGGCGTACGTTTTCGAGGGGTTCAGCGGAACCTCCTGGATGGAAACGCAGAAGCTCGTCGCCGATGATGCGGGATCGGGCGACAATTTCGGCGATGCGATCGGTCTTTCAGGTTCGGACGTGCTGATCGCCGCCGACGTCTCGACCGTGGACGGCAACACGAGCCGCGGCGCCGGCTATCTTTTCACGGGCACGAGCGGCACTTGGGTGCAGTCACACAAGTTCATCGCAAGCGACGGCACGACGGACGATTTCCTCGGCGCCGCCGCGGCGTACGATGGTGAAACGGCAATCCTGAGCTCGCCGCATCCGGTGATAAACGGCCATGCATGGGAGGGCGCAGCCTATTTCTACGCTCGCGACACGCTGTTTACGGATGGCTTCGACGGCTGACGGCAGCCTCTGGAGGACGAGCCTCGTGTCGCCGGGCGGATCTCCGGGCCGGAGTGCGCCGCCATGTGCGAACCCGAGCTCGGCCTGTTGATCGTCTGGCCGCCGCCTCGCGTCAGCGGCCTCGTGCGGCTACGATACTCACGGGCCGGGTAACCGGCCCTTTGCATTGGACGCCTTGGAGCGAATGAAGACCCTCCTCATCACCGGCGGCGCCGGTTTCATTGGCGCGAATTTCGTGCTCGACACGCTCGCGCGCTCCGGCGAGCGCGTCGTCAATCTCGACAAGCTGACCTACGCCGGCAATCTCGACACGTTGTCGGAATTGCGCGACACACGCGAGCATGTGTTCGTGCACGGAGACATAGGTGATCGCGCGCTCGTCGAGCGCCTCTTGAGCGAGCATCGACCGACCGCGATTCTCAACTTCGCTGCGGAATCGCATGTCGACCGCTCGATCGACGGACCCGCCGAATTCGTCCAGACCAACGTTGTCGGTACGCTGACGCTGCTCGAGTGCGCGCTCGCGTACTGGCGTGCGCTGCCGCTCGAACGACAGGACGCATTCCGATTCCTGCATGTATCGACCGATGAAGTCTACGGCTCGCTTGGTCCGATCGGCCGTTTCAGCGAGGAATCGCCGTACCAGCCGAATTCGCCGTACTCCGCATCGAAGGCCGCGTCCGATCACCTCGTGCGTGCGTTTCATCATACGTACGGCCTGCCGACGCTGACCACCAACTGTTCGAACAACTACGGTCCGTTTCAGTTTCCCGAAAAACTCATTCCTCTCATGATCCAGAAAGCGCTCGCCGGCGAGGCGTTGCCGGTGTACGGCGATGGCCGCAACGTGCGCGACTGGCTCTATGTCACCGATCACTGTGCCGCGATCCGGCGCGTGCTCGAGATCGGGCGCGCCGGCGAGGTCTACAACGTCGGCGGCGACGCCGAGCGCGAGAACATCCATGTCGTCCGCACGGTTTGTGCGCTGCTCGACGAGCGCCGTCCGCTCGGCGATGGACGCAAGCGCGACACGCTGATCGCTCACGTCAAGGATCGTCCGGGCCACGATCGCCGGTACGCGATCGACGCATCGAAAATCAAGCGGGATCTCGGCTGGCGGCAGAGCGAATCGTTCGAATCGGGCCTCGCGCGCACAGTCGACTGGTATCTTGAGCATCAGGACTGGGTGCGGCGAGTGCTCGATGGCAGCTATCGCATGGAGCGGCTCGGATCGCATTGAGAGGCCGTATGATCTCGGATCCTTGGGCGCGGATTTTTTCGAAATGCTGAAACGCCGCTTGTTGGCCGACGCGAAGAGCGCTGCCTGTCGCATCGCGCGCCTGTTCGCGAAATGTGCAATAGGCGGCGGGTCTGAAAATCACGCAGCCCGAACTTCACTCAAGTCGACGCCGGAAACTTTCGCATGATCAGCAAGGGCATCATCCTCGCAGGCGGCTCCGGCACGCGGCTCTATCCGCTGACGCAGGCGGTGAGCAAACAGCTCCTGCCGGTGTACGACAAGCCGATGATCTATTACCCGTTGTCGACGCTGATGCTGGCTGGCATCCGCGACATCCTGGTGATCAACACGCCGCACGAGCAGCCCATGTTCGTGCGCCTGCTCGGCGACGGTTCGCAATGGGGCATCTCGATCCGCTATGCGGTGCAGCCCTCGCCGGACGGTCTCGCGCAGGCGTTCGTGATCGGTCGCGATTTCGTCGCTGGTGATCCAAGCTGCCTGATTCTCGGCGACAACATCTTCTACGGCCACGGCTTGACTGAATCGATGCAGCGCGCGGTCCATCGCAAGCACGGCGCGACCGTGTTCGGCTATTGGGTGCGCGATCCGGAACGCTACGGCGTCGCCGAGTTCGACAAGGAAGACCGCGTTGTCGGCCTCGAGGAAAAACCGGCGCGCCCGAAATCGCACTGGGCCGTGACCGGGCTCTATTTCTACGACGCGCGCGTGTGCGACTACGCGGCTGCGCTGAAGCCTTCCGCACGCGGCGAAATCGAAATCACGGATCTCAACCGCTGCTATCTCGACGACGGCTCGCTGATGCTCGAACGGCTGGGTCGCGGTTACGCCTGGCTCGATACCGGCACGCACGAATCGCTGGTCGAAGCATCGAACTACATCGAGACGATCGAAAATCGGCAAGGCCTCAAGGTCTGTTGTCCCGAGGAGATCGCCTATCAGCAGGGATGGATCGACGCGGCGCAGGTGCAACGGCTCGCCGAGCCGCTCGCCAAGAACGGCTATGGCCGCTACCTGATGCAGCTGATCGCGCAGGACAGCGCGCCGTGAGAGTCATCGACACACCGCTTTCGGGATGCGTCGTCATCGAGCCGGCCGTGCACGGCGACTCGCGCGGATTCTTCTACGAAAGTTTCAACGCCCGATCGTTCGCGCAAGCGGGTTACGAGCTCGATTTCGTGCAGACCAACGTCTCGCGTTCCGCGCGCGGGGTGTTGCGCGGGTTGCACTACCAGTGGCCCAACCCGCAAGGCAAGCTCGTCAGCGTCGTCGAAGGCGAAGTGTACGACGTCGCGGTCGACATCCGCGTCGGTTCGCCGAGTTTCGGGCAGTGGACCGCGGCCATCCTCTCGGCGGAGAACAAGCGGCATTTCTGGGTGCCCGAAGGTTTCGCTCACGGCTTCGTCGTGCTCTCGGACAACGCAACGTTCATCTATCAATGCACCGCGTTCTACGATCGCGCGAGCGATGCGGGCATCCGCTGGAACGACGGCAAGATTGCCGTCGATTGGCCCATCGCGCAGCCGATATTGTCGGACAAGGATCAGCACACACCGTTTCTTGCCGAGGTTCCGCACGAAAAACTGCCGCCGTTTCGCGCCGAGCCAGGCGTGCGCCGGCAGTCATGAAGATTCTCGTGCTCGGCGCGACCGGGCAGGTCGGTTTCGAGTTGCTTCGTTCACTCGCACCGCTCGGCTCGGTGAGCGCCGCTGCGCGTGGCGGCGATCTCGGCGACGGCACGCGATGTCTTGACGTCGACTTCGCGCAAACAGTCTCTCTCGCATCTGCGCTCGAAGCAGCGCATCCGGACGTGATCGTCAATGCGGCCGCCTATACGGCCGTGGATCGCGCGGAGGACGAGCCGGGCGTTGCCGACCGCGTCAATCATCTCGCTGTCGCCGAAATCGGCGCATGGGCTGCGCGTCATCAAGCGCGCGTCGTTCACTACTCGACCGACTACGTGTTCGACGGCACCGCGACGGGGCCGTATCGCGAAGACGACCGCACCGCGCCGCTCGGCGTCTATGGCCAGACGAAACTCGCCGGAGAAGAGGCGCTTCGCGCGAGCGGTGCGCGATATCTGCTGTTGCGCACGGCCTGGGTGTATGCGTCGCGCGGCCACAATTTCCTGCGCACGATGCTGCGGCTCGGCACGGAGCGCGACGAGCTCCGCATCGTCAATGATCAGATCGGTGCGCCGATACCGGCGCATCTCATCGCAGAAGCGACCGCTTCGCTGCTGCACGTCTGGCTCGATCGCGGCGTGACAGCCGAAGAGGGATTCGACGGCACGTATCACGTCGCCTCGCGCGGACACTGCAGCTGGTTCGATTTCGCCGGAGCGATCCTGCTCGGTGCGAAAGAGCGAGGGCTCATCGAACGCGTGCCGCACCTCGTTCCGATATCGAGCGCCGACTATCCGACGCGCGCGCGGCGGCCAGCGTACTCGGTGCTCGACTGCGACCGGCTCGAAGCCGCATTCGGGCTACAATTGCCGACCTGGGAAGCGGGTCTTGCCGGCGTGCTCGATGAGCTCGGATCGGCCCGCGCGAAAAGCTGAAAACGAGCGATCAGGACGAGCGCTCGCCCGGCAGGATGCCGTCAGGAGAATACGAATGCTCGTACCCGTGATCCTTTCCGGCGGTGCCGGCACGCGCCTCTGGCCGGTCTCGCGCAGCGCATATCCGAAGCCGTTCATGCGCATGGGCGACGGCGAATCGCTGTTGCACAAGACACTCGATCGCGCACTGCGCGTTGCCGAAGATGGCCATGTGCTCACGGTAACCGGGCGTGACTATTATTTTCTGACGCGAGACGAATACGCGAACCATCCGGCTGCCGATCTCGACAAGCTTCCGTTCCTGCTTGAGCCCGCCGCGCGCAATACCGCACCGGCGGCGTTGCTTGCCGCTTTCAACGCAAGCGCCAGGCATGGCTCCGATGCGACGCTGCTGATCCTGCCGGCGGATCATCTCATCCGCGACATCGATGCCTTCGTCGCCGATGCAGAGCGCGCGGCGACGCTGGCGCGCGACGGTTGGCTGGTCACGTTCGGCATACGGCCGACGCATCCGGAAACGGGCTTCGGCTATATCCGCATGGGCGAATCGATTGCCGATCGCGAAGGCCGCGCCGTCGGCGCGTTCGTCGAAAAACCCAATCGCGAAACGGCCGAAAGCTACGTCGCCTCTGGAAATTACGTCTGGAACTCCGGGATGTTCTGTTTCCGCGCCGATGTGTTGCTCGAAATCGCCGCAGAGGTTTGCCCGGACGTACTCGCCGCCGCGCGCGCATGTCACGCGAGCGCAGTGAGCCACGAAAGCCCGGTCGAGTTCGCGCGCGATGTATTCCAGCTTCAGCCGGACATATCGATCGATTACGCGATCATGGAACGCGCGCCGCGCGTTGCGGTCGTACTTGCGAGCTTCGACTGGAGCGACATCGGTTCGTGGAAAGCGATGAGCGATCTCGAATCCGAGGCGGATGCATCGGGGAATCGCGTGCGCGGTCAGGCCATCGTGGTCGAAAGCGAGAACTGCTACATCCAGTCCGATACGCGCATGGTCGCTGTGGTCGGCGTCAAGGATCTCGTGATCGTCGATACGGGAGACGCCGTGCTGGTCGCCGATCGCGAGCGTGCACAGCAGGTCAAGTTGGTCGTAGAACGTTTGCGCGCGACCAACCACGATGCCGCAGCGTTCCACAAGACAGTGCATCGTCCGTGGGGAAGCTTCACGGTGCTCGAGGACGCCGCCGACTGCAAGGTCAAGCGTCTCGTCGTCAAGCCGGGTCACGTGCTTTCGCTGCAGCTCCATCATCGCCGCAGCGAGCACTGGACGGTGGTCGAGGGCACCGCGAAAGTGCGCATCGGCGAGCGCGAACTGCTGCTGACGCGCAACGAGTCGGCGTACATCCCGATGAACACCGTGCACCGCCTCGAAAACCCGACCGCGACCGATGTGCATCTGATCGAGGTCCAGTGCGGTGATTATTTCGGCGAGGATGACATCGTGCGGCTCGAAGACCGCTACGGTCGAGCGCCGGTGAAGTCGACATAGAAATCGGCGAGAAGCCGGGCAGCGCAAAGGCCGCATGAATTCATTTCGACTGCCAGCAGCGATGTTCCTGTTGCTTGCCAGCATGACTGGCTCCGCGGCCGAGGTTCCGCTTTCCGATTTTGCGAAACACGAGCAGTTCCGCGACCTCAAGATTTCGCCCGAGGGCGACTATCTCGCCGCGAGTGCGGTCGTCGATGGCAAGACGATTCTTTCGCTGATCCGTCTTTCCGATATGCAAGGCGTCAACCTCAGGCCGCGCGCCGACAGCGAGCTTGCCGAATTCTGGTGGGTCGCGCCGCATCGCTTGATCTACACGGTCGGCGAAAGCCTCGGCGAACTCGAGGCGCCTGTCGCGACGGGTGAGCTCTATGCGGTCAACGCAGACGGCAGCGGCGCGGAGCTCATTTTCGGCCAGCGCCTTGGCGGGCAGGGCGCGACGCACGTTGCGCATGGCGTCGGCCGGCTCGCCTATGGCGAGCTGATCGATCCGCTGCTGGACGATCCGAAGCAGGCCTTGATCGCTTCGTATCCGGCGAACGGCGCGAACCTCGGCTACTCGCGCAGCGCCAGCGCGAATGGCGTTTTTCCCGAAGTGCTGCGCATCGATCTTTTCAACGGGGCGACCTATCCGGTCACGACTTCGCCGCTGCGCAACGCACGGTTCATGACCGACAACGACGGCGTGGTGCGCTTCGCCTTCGGCAACGATGCGGATCAGGCCATGAAGGTCTGGTATCGCGCGGGCGACGGCAAGCCGTGGGAACCGGTGTTCGACGAGAACAAGGATCACCTCGCCGTGACGCCGATGGCGTTCGACCGCAAACAGGATGCGGTCTACTTCGATTGCGGCGGAGAACACAACGTTGGCGGCCTTTGCCGCTGGGATATCGCGACGCGCAAACTTTCAACGCTGTGGAGCGGCACCGAATCCGGAATCGATCGACTCGTGAATACGTTCGACGACAAGGACATTATCGCCATCCGCACGATGCCGGGCCGCACTGCGACGACGCTGCTCGACAAGAACGCGCCCGAAGCCAAACTTCTCGTTTCGCTGATGCAGCAGTTTCCGGGCGAAGACGTGCGCATCACGAGCCACACGCGCGATGCCAAGAAAGCGGTGGTGCTGATCTCGGGCGACACCGATCCCGGCCAGTTTTTCCTGTACGACCAAGGCTCGCGAAAACTGACGTTCCTGCTCGCGCGCCGGCCATGGATCAAACCGGATCAGATGGCGTCGATGGAGCCGATCACGCTGAAGGCGCGCGATGGGCTCTTGTTGCACGGCTACCTCACGCGGCCGCCCGGCAGGAACGACGCGAAGAATCTGCCGCTGGTCGTGTTCGTCCACGGCGGACCGTATTACATTCGCGATCGCTGGGCTTACGATCCGTATGTGCAGGCGCTGGCCAGTCGCGGCTATGCGGTGCTGCAGGTCAACTATCGCGGATCCGGAGACTACGGCCTCAATTTCGTGCGCGCCGGATTTCGCCAGTGGGGCGGCACGATGCAGGACGATGTCACGGATGCGACGCGCTGGGCGATTGCGCAAGGCGTCGCGGATCCCAAGCGCGTCTGTATTTTCGGCGGCAGCTACGGCGGCTATGCGGCGCTCGAAGGTGCGGTCAAGGAACCCGATCTTTACCGCTGCGCGATCGGCTATGTCGGCGTCTACGACCTGCGCCTGATGCACACCCGCGGCGACATTCCGCAATCGGTCTTCGGCGAGAACTATCTCAAGATGGTGCTCGGCGAGGACGAGTCGGTGCTCTGGGATCGTTCGCCGGTCGCGCACGTGGATCGGCTCAAGGCCAAGGTGATGATCATCGTTGGCGGCGCCGACCGGCGCGTGCCGCCGGTGCAGGGCGAGAGCCTCCATTCGGCGTTGAGCAAGGCTCACGTCGAACACGAATGGCTGTACCAGCGCACCGAAGGCCACGGCTTCTACGAGGAGAACGACATACGCGACCTGCTCGGAAAGATCGTGGCATTTCTGGATGCGAATATCGGCGCGAAAGACGGCGCATCGACTTCAAACTGAACCGTCGTCAAGGCTTCCTGGGACAGCATCGTTGGATTTGAGCTGAAACCTGCTACGCGTTTGCGGCTCGATCCACGCCTTTCCATCGATCGCGCACCGCGGCGTGGCAGTTGCGTTGCGAACGGCTACTATGCGTCGTCCCGTGCGTTCCTTCGCTCGACGCCCTGCGTCTCGAGCAGGGGATGCGCTGCCGGCGCGGCCGGGCGCGATCGTTGCGCCCGGTGATCCGGGTATGCCTTGGGCGGCGACGCCACTTTTCGGAGACATCGATGAGCGAAAGCGTGCCGCAATTAAGTGTCCGCGCCATCCTGCTATCCGCCGTTCTGGCCGCAATCCTTGCCGCCGCGAATGCGTATCTTGGTTTGTTCGCGGGACTGACGATCGCGACCGCGATTCCCGCAGCGGTCGTATCGATGGCGATCCTGCGCGTCCTCGGCGGGGGCACGATTCTGGAGAACAACATCGTGCAGACCGGCGCATCGGCCGGCTCATCGATCGCGGCCGGCGTGATCTTCACGATTCCGGCGCTGATCATCCTCGGCTACTGGCAGGATTTCCGCTATTCGTGGGTGCTCGCGATCGCGGGCCTCGGCGGGCTTCTCGGCGTGCTGTTTTCGGTGCCGCTGCGTCGCACGATGATCGTTGAAGCGCCGCTCGCGTTTCCGGAAGGCAAGGCCGCGGCCGAGGTTTTGAAAGCCGGTGAAAATCCTGGTCCTGGCGTAAAGATTCTCGCGATGGCCGGCGCGATCGGTGCCGTCGTGAAGCTCGCTGCCGAAAGCGGCATGCACATGATTCCCGACAATGCGATCGGCGCGGGCTTCATCGGGCGCTATCTCGGGTACATGGGCACGAATCTCTCGCCGGCGCTGCTTGGCGTCGGTTACATCGTCGGCCTGAATGTCGGCATCGTGGTGGTATCCGGCAGCATTTTCTCGTTCAACATCGCGATCCCGATCTATCACGCGTTCTTCCTCAACAGCGATCCCGTACTCGCCGCGCGCATAGCGGGCGCCAGCGCCGCTGACATCGCGGGTGCGATCTGGTCGGCGAAGATCCGATATCTCGGCGTCGGCGCGATGCTGATCGGCGGCGTATGGACGCTGTTTTCCCTGCGCAAGTCGCTGATCTCCGGAATCAGCAGCGGCCTCGCGGCGGCGCGCAAAGGCACCGACGAAGTCATCGCCGACACCGAGCGCGATCTTCCGATGAAGTGGATGCTGATCGCGCTCGTCGTGTTCGTGGTTCCGCTCGCGTTCCTGTATCAGCAGATCGTCGGTCAGTGGCTGGTTGCGATTCCGATGACGATCATCATGATTGTCGCTGGCTTCCTCTTCGTATCGGTGTCGGCCTATCTGGCCGGCCTGGTCGGATCGTCGAACAATCCGGTATCCGGAATCACGATCGCGACGATTCTGTTCGCTTCGCTCGTGCTCGTCCTGCTCCTCGGGCGCGACTCGCCGATCGGCGCCGTCGCCGCGATCATGATCGGCGCGGTGGTCTGCTGCGCGGCTGCCGTGGGTGGCGACAACCTGCAGGACCTCAAAGCCGGCTACATCGTCGGCGCGACGCCGTGGAAACAACAGTTGATGCTGATGATCGGCTCGCTCTCGTGCGCTTTGATCATGGCGCCGGTGCTGAATCTTCTTGCCGCAGCATACGGCATCGGGCCGCCGACGGCCGAGCATCCGCATCCGCTTTCCGCGCCGCAAGCGACGTTGATGGCGTCGGTCGCGAAAGGCATGTTCGGTGGCGAGCTGCCCTGGCCGATGATCGGACTCGGCGCGCTGGTCGGCGCGTTCACGATCGCACTCGACGAATGGCTCAAACATCGCGGTTCGAAGTTCCGCGTGCCGGTGCTCGCCGCGGCGATCGGCATCTACCTACCGCTGGAGTTGATGGTGCCGATTTTCCTCGGCGGATTTATTTCCTATCTTGTCGAGCGTCGCCAAGGTGTCGTCGACGCGGACGACACCGCGAAGGAACACGCGCACCGGCCGGGCACGTTGTTTTCCGCAGGACTCATCACCGGCGAGGCACTCACGGGCATTCTGATCGCGATTCCGATCGTCGTGTCGGGTCGTGCCGACGTGCTGGCACTGCCGGCGGGATTGCATTTCAACGAATTCGTGGGCCTGATCGTGCTGGCCATCGTCGGTTGGCTGCTGTATCGCAGCGGAGCGCGGTCGACGCATTGACCTTCGGGATAATTCAGCGTCATTTGCGGATCGGGGCAATAAGCGTGCGCGGTTGCATCGGGTGGTTCGCGCTCTGTTTTCTGCTTGCTCCGGCATGGATTTCTGCCGCACCAGCGGCTTCCACGGCCGAGCCGCTCGTCATCGGCCAGACGTTTCGCATCGATTCGAAAATCCTCGGCGAGACGCGCCGCATCAATGTCTATCTGCCGGCTGGCTACGAAAAACCCGGCGAGCGAATGCCCGTGATGGTTATGCCGGACGGCGGCATCGGCGAGGATTTTCTGCACGTCGCGGGACTCATCGAAGTATTGGCCGGAAACGGCTCGATGCGTCCGTTCATTCTCGTCGGGATCGAAAACACCGAGCGGCGCCGCGACATGACCGGGCCGACCGAAAACGCAGAGGATCGCAAGATCGCGCCACGGGTCGGCGGCTCGGCGGCGTTTCGCAAGTTCATTCGCGATGAGCTGATGCCGGATGTCCGGCAGCGTTATCGCACGACCGGCGAGACGGCCATCGTCGGCGAATCGCTGGCCGGCCTCTTCGTGATCGAGACGTTCCTGCTCGAGCCCGATCTTTTCGATACGTACATCGCATTCGATCCGAGTCTTTGGTGGAACGACCACAAGCTCGTCGATGGTGCGGCGGCGGACCTGCGTGCGCATGCGATGTCGAAGAAATCGGTGTACTACGCACTCAGCGCGGAAGGTCCGGCCGAAATCGCGCAGCATCTCGCGGAGATTCTCAAAGCCGATGCACCGGTCGGCGTGCGCTGGCAGTACGAGAAAATGCCGGAAGAAAAACACGCGACGATCTATCATCCCGCCGCGCTCAAAGCTTTCCGCACGCTGTTCAAACCGGCTGAGAAGTCGGACGCTCGATAGAGACATCCGCAAGGTCGCGCGACACAG
>DASYJJ010000423.1:0-12029 GCA_035996605.1 Rhodanobacteraceae bacterium | reverse complement strand
TGTTCTCGTAGAACGACATGTACAGCTGCTCGTACATCCGCGCGTACGGGCCGAGCGGTTGATTCGCGCGATCGAGTGCGATCAATTCGGTGATGTAGGTGTTGGCGATCGCGATGAAATCACTGCCCGGCGAATAGAACGGATCAAGGAACACGCCCGCATCGCCCGTGAGTGCCCAGCGATCCCCGGAAAACACTTGCTTGCAGCCGTGCGAAAAGCCGCGCAGGAACAGGAAATCCATCAGCGTGTCGCGGCGCATCGCGCATTCGCGTGCGATCGCGGGCTGGTGGACGCGGAACCATTCGAGCGAACGATCGAACGTGTTCATCGTTTCGAGCGGATGCATCTTTGCGTCGCAGACGATGCCGACGGAATGAGCGCCCGACCCGAGCGGGATCAGCCACGCCCAGTAACCCGGCCCGCACAGATGATTCGTCGATCGCCAGCGTTCGCGCGGCGTGCAGCGGTCCTGCCATGCGCGATCGTCGCACCATTCGTCGAGATCGAGCCGCGTGTTGAGCCGGAACCAGATCGCATTCGCGTCGTGTCCGTTCGCTTGGGCAAGACCAAGCTTGCGCTTGACGAGTCCGGCGCGCCCCGACGCGTCGATGAGGCAGCGCGACTTGAGCGTCTTCGCGCCGCCGGCGTGCTCGATGCGCACTTCGTGAATGCCTCCGTCGTGCGCGAGATCGAAGCCGCGCACGACCGCGCCGTGACGGAAATCGATACCCTCGCGGCGAACTTCATCGCCGAGAAAATTCTCGAAGAGTCCGCGATCGATCTGCCAGGTCGGCGTGGGCAGCACGCGGCTGACGCCAAGCTCCGGCAGGTTCTCAAGATCGCTGCGGCCTTCGTTGAAAAAGAAGCGGAAGCCGAACTTGCGGATGTGCGCCTCGTCGAGATGCGCGCGCAAACCGAGCGTCGTCGAGAAATAATGTGCGCCGATCTCGACCGTCGATTCGCCGACCTTGTGCGCAGCCGGCGGCACCGGATGCGTGCGCCGCTCGATGATCACGATGTCCATATCCGCAAATCGCCGGCGCAGCTGAAGCGCCAGCGTGAGGCCTGCAAGGCCACCGCCGAGAATCACGACATCGTGCACGGCGGCGTTCGACATGTCGGGTCCCAGTTGCGATGCGGCCATTGTGCACGCAATCGCGGATTCTCGCGCGAAACCTGCGCGGATTGACACGCACTCGCCACGATCAGGGCGTCTCGCGTGCGTCGACGGCGGTCGAAGGCGCGCCGCGCAGGAAGAAACTGAGTAGCGGTGATGTCATCAGCGTCGTCACGACCGCCATCACCATCAGCATCGTGAAGATCTCGGCATCAATCACGCCGGCGTCGAGCCCGACCTTCATCACGATCAGCTCCATGAGGCCTCGTGCGTTCATCAGCGATCCGATCGCGCCGGCTTCGCGCCAGCCAAGCCCGGCGATGCGTGCGCCGCCGCCGGCGCCGAGGATCTTGCCGACCACCGCGGCGGCGAGGATCAGCAGAAGGGCCGGGAGACCCGCGCCGGAAAATGCATCGATCGTCGTGCTGAGACCCGCGAGCGCGAAGAACACCGGCATCAGCACCAGCACGGCGACGTGCTCGATGCGTTCGATGAGCGTTTCGAGGAGCCGATCGTCACGCGGCAAGAATGCGCCGAACAGGAATGCGCCAAAGACGGCATGCAGGCCAAGCCATTCGGTCGCGGCGGCCATCGCGCAGGTGCCGACGACGAGAATACTGAGAACGGCGCCGCCCGGCCGCCCGTCTGCCGCGTGACGCGCGAGCCATTTCGCAATCATCGGCCGCAACAAACCGAAACCGATCGCAGCAATCGCGACGAGCCCGATCAGCGTGCGCACGAAGTCGTTCCATCCGCCATGCGCGCTGAGCAGCGCAACCACCAGTCCCAGCATAATCCACGCAAACACGTCCGCGATCGCGGCAGAAGCCAGTGCAAGTTGACCGAGCGGACTCCGCGTCAGGCCGCGGTCCTTGAGGATCCGCGCCATGACCGGGAACGCAGTGATCGCCATCGACGCAGCCATGAACAGCGCGAACGGCCAGAACGCGACGCCAGCCGGCGCAAACCGCGCGTACAGCACCGGCGCGATCGCAAGTCCGAACAGCATCGGCAGAGCCACGCCGAGCGCGCCAACCCAGCCCGCGCCGACGAGACGATCGCGCGCACCGCCCGGAGTACGAAGCTCGGCGCCGACGACGAACATGAAAAGTACGAGTCCGACCTGACTCAGTCCCTCGAGCGCGGCAAGCTTCTCGCGCGGAAACAACCATGCGTGCGAATCGGGCGCGAGCGCGCCGAACACGATCGGGCCCAAGACAATGCCGGCGATCATCTCGCCGATGACCGGCGGCTGGCCGAGCCGGCCGAGCAGCAGCGCGAGCGCGCGCGCCGTTGCAAGGATCACCGCGAGTTGCAGAAGCAGATGCGGCACGTGGCTCACGGTCAGTCCGCCGGCGGCGGATCGTAGACCAGCGGCAGAGTCGCGTGCGATCGGCGATAGCTCGCGACGATGTGTCCGTAGCCCGCAACGCGTTTCATCGTGTACCAGGTAATGCGCAGCACGTCGCGTATCGGGCGGAAATGGCTCGAGCGGAATTCATCCTGGTAACGCGATTCGATCGGAACCGAAACGATGCCGATGTGTTTTTCGCGCGCCGCCGCGATCAGGAGCGCGGTCTCGAACACGAAATCGTCGGCGGCGAGATCAGCAAGCTCGATGGCCGCCAACGGGTAGTAGCGCTGACCGCTCTGCGTGTCGGCGACCGGAATGCCGCAGCCCCAGGAAATGCCCCAGTCGGCGAAGTCGTTCGCTCGTCGCCGCGCTTTGGGCTGGTTCTCGCGGTGGCGAACGCGCGCGCCGATCACGAGATGCTCGGAATAGCGCGCGGCGGCGGCGAGCAGGCGCGGAATATCCGCGGCGAGATGCTGGCCATCGCCGTCCATCGTGACGACTGCATCGAAACCGAGCGCGCGTGCGCGGCGGAAACCATCACGCAGGCCCTGGCCTTTTCCGAGCGACGTTTCGTGGCGGATCAGCGTGATCGGCAGATCCGCAACGTGGTCGACCGTCGCGTCCGTGGAACCGTCATCGACGACGATCACGTTCGGACACAAAGCGAGCACCGATTCGACCACGCCGCGGATCGCGCGCTCTTCGTTGAGCGCGGGGATGACGACCATGACGCGACGCGGATCGCTCGCGCTCACGGTGTCACCTCGATGCGAAGCGACGTTTCCGCGCCGGACGTGATGGTCACGCTCGACGCTTCGCGTCGGCCGAGCGCGATCAGCAGCGGCATCACCTGCGCGGCCATCGGATTGCCTTCAAGGGGCGCGAGAAGCGACGGCGTTTCGCTCGTCGACGAGGCACGCTGCTGCACCGTCTGAATCGACAACCGCGCGAGCGAACGTTCGCTCCGCTCGGCACTCAGCACGAACGCGATCGCGAACGCTTGCGTGCTCGGCGCGACTTCGGCAAGGGGACCCCGCGCGGCGATGTCGTACGCGCTCAACAGCACAGCGTCATTGTCGGCGTGAACCTCGATCGCGGCTTCGAGCAAGCCCGCGGCAAAACTCGCCTGCGCTGCGCTGATCGCGGTCGCGGCCGCGTGACAGTGCGCAGCAACCGTCCAGTAGCCCGAAGGCGCGTTGTGCACCGAATTGTGAAAGCGTGTCGGCGACAGTTCGCGCGGATCGGCAGCCAGCGTCGCGCACATCGCATCGGTGATCGCAAGATCGCCGTGCGTCGAAGTGAAAACGCAGGCGAGTGCAGACGCGTCGCGGCCGGCCATCGCGCACGCCTGGCCCGCCGCTTCGCAGGCGAGCAGCACCGGTTCGGGCGCACGCCGGCGTTCGGTGGGCGGCAATGCGTTGGGCGAAGGGCGAGCGTTCGCGTCGGATTGGGCGGCTACGCCGCTCTCGATCACGTGCGTCAGCGCCGCCCAGTCGGGAATGCCAGGAGACCAAAAGCCGATGCCGTCGATATGCACGATGAGCGGCTCCATGCGACTACGAAGCCGCCGCCGCAAACGCGAGCGTGCAGTTGCTGCCGCCAAAGCCGAACGAATTGCTGAGCGCGACGCGGATTTCGCGTTCCTCGTGCGCGAGCGCGAGCTGCGCCGCGCAGATCGGTTCGGCTTCATGGCTGTTGAGCGTAGCCGGGACAACCCCTTGTTCCATCGCGAGCAAAGTCAGCACCGCTTCGAGAATGCCGGCCGCGCCGAGCGTGTGACCGGTGAAGCCTTTGGTCGCACTGGCACGGACGCTGGGTGGAAACATATCGGCAAGAAGCGCGGCTTCCACTTCGTCGTTCTTCGGCGTCGCGGTGCCGTGGAGATTGATGTAGTCGACCTCGCGCGTTTCGATGCCCGCGCGCGCGAGCGCATCGGCGAGTGCGAGTCGCGCGCCGAGTCCTTCGGGATGCGGTGTCGACATGTGGTGCGCGTCGGACGATTCGCCGTAGCCGATCAGGCTCGGCACGCTCGCATTGCCGGAGCGTTCGACGAGCGCGAACCCGGCCGCTTCGCCGATCGAGATGCCGTTGCGCGCCGGATCGAACGGCCGGCACGGTTCCGGCGCGACGAGCTCGAGCGCATTGAAACCGAACAGCACGCTGTCGCAGAGCGTGTCGACGCCGGCGAGGATCGCCGCATCGACAATGCCGAGACGGATCATGCGCTCGGCCTTTGCGAAAATCTTCGCGCTCGACGAGCACGCGGTGGCGACCGTGAGGCAAGGCCCGCGCGTACCGAGCACTGCCTGCAGGAAAAGCCCCGGCGAGTGCGGCGTGTGCAGCACCGAATGACGCAGATGCTTCGGGAGTCGATTGTCCTCGAGCTCGCGATAGCCTTCTTCGGTTGCGCCGATGCTCGAGGTCGATGTGCCGACGATGAGCGCGACGCGATCGGCGCCATGACGCTCGATGAAAGCGCGCGTGGTATCGAGGAATCCGTCGGCGGCAAGTCCGCGCCAGGCCAGGCGATTGTTGCGGCAATCGTAGTCGGCGAAAGCATGCGGCAGGGGGTTTTTCTCCAGATCTTCGACCCGGCCGATCGCGCAGGGCAGCGGTACGCGCGTGAAATCGTTCGGCCGGAGCCCGCCGCGATCGCGGCGCAACGCATCGGCGTGGGCCGCGCGGCCGTGTCCGAGCGCAGAAGTCGCGGTGTAGGCGGTGATGGCGAGGGGGGCGATACGAGTCGGCACGCGTCGTCGGATCCGGCGAGGCGGCGCAAGTATGACACACGCGTTTCACTCGCATGGAGGGTGCGATGTGTGCGCGGGCGCGCAAATCAGCTCGATTAGGGGCATTTCGCAACCGCTGGGTGCGGGAATGCATCGCGGCGCCGGTTCGCGCGCTCTCGCAGGATCGATCACGCGTGCTGGCGGGCTTGTGAAGACACGTCCGGCGGACTGTTACCATTTCGCTTCACTTTTCCGGTTCAGGCAAATCCACTTGAGCCAAACCGCCGTCCATTCGAGTTCCATCGATCAGGTGCGCGCATTCTTGCGCGATCTGCAGGATGGTCTGTGCGCTTCGCTTGAGTCGGCGGACGGACGCGCGCGTTTCACCGAAGATGTATGGCAGCGCACAGAAGGCGGCGGCGGTCGTTCGCGCGTGCTGAAGCAGGGCGCTGTATTCGAGCAGGCCGGCGTCGGATTTTCCGAAGTCGGCGGCGCAGCGCTGCCGCCGTCTGCAAGCGCGCATCGGCCGGCGATTGCCGGTCGCGCATGGACCGCGCTTGGCGTTTCGCTGATCGCGCATCCACAGAACCCCTACGTGCCGACGACGCACATGAACGTGCGCTACTTCGAAGCGCGCGCCGAGAACGCCGAAACGGTGTGGTGGTTCGGCGGTGGATTCGACCTCACGCCGTTTTATCCGTTCGATGAGGACGTGGTGCACTGGCACACCGTCGCTCGCGATCTTTGTACCCCGTTCGGCGACGAGGTCTATCCGCGCTACAAGCAATGGTGCGACGACTATTTCTATCTCAAGCATCGCGGCGAGGCGCGCGGGATCGGAGGGCTTTTCTACGACGATCTCGATGAAGGCGGATTCGAGCGGTGCTTCGCGTTGACGCGTGGGGTCGCGGACGGTTTCATGAATGCCTACCTGCCGATCGTGCAGCGTCGAAAGAATGCGGCGTATGCCGAGCGCGAGCGCGAGTTCCAGCTGTACCGTCGCGGCCGGTATGTGGAATTCAATCTCGTCTACGACCGCGGCACGTTGTTCGGATTGCAATCGGGCGGTCGTGCCGAATCGATTTTGATGAGCCTTCCGCCGCGCGTTCGGTTCGAGTACGGGTATACGCCGGAACCGGGCAGCGGCGAGGCGCGGCTGGCGGAGTATCTCAAACCGCGCGACTGGCTCGCGCGAACGTAACGCAACATGCCGCTGCCGTCAGTTCCAGTCGTACAGCGAAAAATAGACCGGCGACACCGGGCCTTGCTGCGGGTCGCGCGTGAGGCGGCCGGTGCCTCTCGTGTCCATGAAGGTCTCATCCGGGCCGCCGCCTTGCGGCACGATGTGGATCATCCAGACCTTGCCGTTCTGGCGGTATTCGTCGACGGTGTCGCCGCCTTGCTGACGCGTCGTGTGCTGGCTGGCGGCAACGCGCTGCGCGACGGCATCTGGATCGCGGTCGGCCTTGCTGCGGACGATTCGCGTATCGGGTTTGGGCACCGGTGCGAGCGGATCGGCTGCGGCATCGTTCGCGGCGTCGGCGGCGGACGCTGCGGCGTCCTGTCCCGCGTCGGTCTTTGGCGAGGCCACGCCGGGATCGTTGAGGCCAGGCGGCGGCGGTGCGTCCGCCTTGGGGGGCGCCTTGCTGTCGGGCGGCGCACCGAGCGCGAGCGTGGAACCCATGACCATCGACAGCAGAGCGAAGCGGCTGATGATGCGCATGACGTCTCTCCTTCTACATCGCCAAGCCTAGCAGGACATCGATGAATCGTGAGATGTGTGTGTCACAGGACGACCCCGCGGGCGGTCGCGTTGCAAAGCCGGCTGGCGCTTGCCAAGCTCAGGCCGTCGCCTTTGCACCCGACCTTCCATGCCGCGTCCCCGTCTCGTCCTTATCGACGGCTCATCTTATCTCTACCGCGCATTCCATGCGTTGCCGCCGCTGACCAATTCTGCCGGGGAGCCAACCGGCGCCCTGTTCGGCGTGGTCAACATGCTGCGCGCGACGCTGAACTCGAAACCGGACTACGCGGCGTTCGTGCAGGATGCGCCGGGCCCGACATTCCGCGACGCGCTGTACGCCGAATACAAGGCGAATCGCGAGGCGATGCCGGATCCACTCGCGGCGCAGATTGAACCGATGCTGACGATCGTCGCCGCGCTCGGATTCCCGATCCTTCGCGTCGCAGGCGTCGAGGCCGACGACGTGATCGGCACGCTCGCCGTGCAGGCGGCGAAGGCCGGGATCGATGTCACCGTTTCGACCGGCGACAAGGACTTCGCGCAGCTCGTCACGCCCGGAATCGTGCTGGTCAACACGATGAGTAACACGACGCTCGACGATGCCGGCGTCATCGAGAAGTTCGGCGTGCCGCCGGCGCGCATCGTCGATCTGCTTGCGCTGATGGGCGACAGCATCGACAACATTCCGGGCGTCGAGAAATGCGGCCCGAAAACCGCTGCGAAATGGCTTGGCGAATACGGCACGCTGGACAACGTGATCGCGAACGCCGACAAGGTCGGCGGCAAGATCGGCGAGAACCTGCGCCGGGCATTGCCGCAATTGCCGCTCTCGCGCCAGCTCGCGACGATCAAGACCGATGTCGCGCTCGATGTCGGTCCTGCGGATCTGAAACTTCGGGAACGCGACGTCGCCACGCTGCGCACGCTCTACAAACGCTACGAATTCAACGCCGCGTTGAAGGAGCTCGATGCGGGCAATCCCGCACCGGCTTCGCGCGATCTTCCGGCGGCGGAAATTCCGACGCATCGCGAGTTCGGCGTGCGCGGCATCGGAGAGGCACCGAAGATCATCGTCGCTCCGGAGTTGCAGGGGCCGGGCAGCTACGAGCTGGTGACGACCGCGGATCAGCTCGAACGTTGGCTCGGAAAATTGCGCGCCGCCGAATTGATCGCGTTCGATACCGAAACCGATTCGCTCGATCCGATGCAGGCGGAGATCATCGGCATCTCGATGGCCGTCGCGGTGCGCGAGGCGGCCTATATTCCGCTCGGTCACGATTGCCCGGGCACGCCTTCGCAGCTGGATCGCGAAGACGTGCTGAACCGCTTGAAGCCGCTGCTCGAAGATGCCGACAGGACCAAGCTCGGCCAGAACGCGAAGTACGACATCAACGTGATGTCGACCTACGGCATCACGGTGCGCGGCGTCGCGCACGACACCATGCTCGAATCGTACGTGCTGAATTCGACCGCGTCGCGACACGACATGGACTCGCTCGCCAAGCGTCATCTCGATCACGAAACGATTCCGTACGAGCAGGTGACCGGCCGCGGCGCGAAGCAGATTTCGTTTTCGCAGGTCGATATCGAAACCGCGTGCAAGTACGCGGCCGAGGACGCCGACGTTACGTTGCGGCTGCATCGCGCGCTCTGGTCGAAGCTCGAGGCCGAGCCGAGTTTGCGCAAGGTCTACGAAACGATCGAAATACCGCTCGTGCCGGTGCTCGCGCGCATGGAGCAGACGGGCGTTCTGATCGATACGGCTGCGCTGAAGCGTCAGAGCCACGAGCTGGCGCGGCGCATGCACGAATTGACTGAACAGTCGCACTCGATCGCAGGTCGCAATTTCAGCCTCGATTCGCCCAAGCAACTGCAGGCGATCCTGTTCGACGAGTTGAAATTGCCCGCACTGATGAAGACACCGAGCGGACAACCTTCCACGAACGAGGAAGCACTCGAAGCGATCGCCAACGATCACGCGTTGCCGCGACTGATTCTCGAATACCGCGGACTCGCCAAGCTTCGCTCGACGTACACCGAGAAACTCGCGGACAACGTCAACCCGCGCACCGGTCGCGTGCATACGAACTACAACCAGGCGACGGCTGCGACCGGTCGCCTCTCATCGGTCGATCCGAATCTGCAGAACATTCCGATCCGCACGGAAGAAGGCCGACGCATCCGTCAGGCGTTTGTCGCGCCGCCCGGTTGGAAAGTCGTCGCCGCGGATTATTCGCAGATTGAGCTGCGCATCATGGCGCATCTTTCGGGCGATGCGGGTCTCCTCGCTGCATTCCATGGCAATCAGGACATCCATCGCGCGACGGCAGCCGAGGTGTTCGGCCTTCCGCTCGATCAGGTCGACACCAACCAGCGCCGCGCCGCGAAAGCGATCAACTTCGGACTGATGTACGGCATGAGCGCGTTTGGTCTGTCGCGCCAGCTCGGCGTTGGCCGCGGCGAAGCGCAGGACTACATGGCGCGTTACTTCTCGCGGTATCCGGGCGTGCGCGAATTCATGGATCGCGTTCGCGCAGAGGCGCATCGCGACGGCTTCGTCGAAACGGTGTTCGGTCGCCGCCTGCATCTGGACTACATCAATTCACGCAATCAAGTGCAGCGCTCGGGCGCCGAGCGCGCCGCGATCAACGCACCGATGCAGGGAACGGCGGCGGACATCATCAAGCGCGCGATGATCGCGGTCGATGCGTGGCTGATTGATCAGGACGAAGCCGCGCACATGTTGATGCAGGTGCACGACGAACTCGTGTTCGAGGTTCGCGAGGATCGCGTCGAAGCTGTCAGCGCCGGTATTCGCGAGCGCATGGCGGCGGCCGCCGAACTTTCAGTGCCGCTGATCGTCGATGTCGGCGTCGGAACGAACTGGGACGAGGCGCATTGAGGCTTGCGTCTGCCTAGCGCTCCGTCGCGACAAAAAAAGCCGGGGAATCGAGGTCACGGCGAATGACGAGACTTTCCGCGGAGACGATGATTTGCATCGAGATTCTCCGGTCCATTCGAGGTCTCCATCCGTCCGCGGGAATATTTCCCAGGAATTACACGGCGTTAACAACTGTCGGCCGCGCCTGAATCATCAATAAACGCGTTCATTTCCGATTTCGAATCGCTTGCGAACTTTCGCGGGATACCCCGGTCCCACTGATGGGCGCACGCAACGGCGCCCGTGGTTCACTCACCTCCCTGAGTGCAACCCCCGGGAAATCGGTCCCTCCCCAGACTGGTTTTCCACCGGCCCCGAGGGCTCCCCCTGGCCCTCGGGGCTTTTCTTTGCGTGATCCTGAGCATCCCGGACGCTTGATCGCGCGTTGAGCGCCTCTTCGCGCACGGCGGAGCACCCCGACAGCGGGTTTGGTTTTGTTTTCCAGACAAAGTCTCAGCCGCATGCAGACTTTCGGCGCTGAGCGAATTGCGGCTCAGGCTTTCTGCGACGCGAGTTCCTGGGCGCGCGTAAGCGCCGCAATCACCTCGGCACGCGCCAGCTTGCCGGTCTCGTTGCGCGGCAGCGCGTCGACGCAGCGCAACGGTCGCGGCAGGAACACCGGATCGACCGAGAGACGCAGGCCATCCAGCAGCGCCGCTTCGCATCGACCCGGCGCGACCACAAGCGCGGCGATGCGGCGCACCCCGGCGCCATCTTCCTCTTCGAGCTGAAGCACCACCGCGTCGGTCACGCCGGGCAACGCGAGCAGGCGATGCGTCAAGTCCCACAGCGACGCGCGCTTGCCGGCGATCTCGACCAGATCCGCGTTGCGTCCGCGCAAATGGAATGCGTGATCGGGCAAAAGCTCCACGACATCCTGCAACACGACCGGCTCGCCGAAATAGGGCGCATCGACCAGCGTGCCGTCCGGTTGCGGGCGCAGCACGATGTCCGGGTAAAGACGCCACGCGGTCTCGCGCGTCGTGCGACGTTGCGCGATGACACAGGTTTCGGTCGAGCCGAACAACTCGACGACCGGCGCGCCATAACGCGCTTCGGCCTCGGCGGCGAGCTCGGGGCAAAGCGGCGCTGTCGCCGACGTGATCGCAGCAAGCGGCGGCAGCTCGAATGGATCGCGCAACAGCGCCTGCAAGTGAATCGGCGTCGTCACCAGCATGCGCGGCGCCGGTACCTCGGCAAGCGCTGCGGCAACATCCGCCGGAAAGAAAGGCCGGCCACCATGAACCGCGAACGGCCCCAGCAGCGGCAGCAGGATCGAAAGTTCGAGGCCGTACATGTGCTGCGGCGGCACGGTCGCGACGATGTGTGCGAGGTCGTTGGGCGCGAGGCCGAGCACTTCTGTCAGCGTGCGCGTGTTGTGCGCGCTGCTTGCGCGAAGTGCCGCCCATGTTTTTGGATTCGCTTTGGGATGGCCGGTGCTTCCTGACGTGAATCCGATCGCGACGACTTGTTCGCCGTCGATCTCGGGAACGGCGATGTCTGCGCGTGCGTCGCCGTCGTCGAGCCGAAGCTGCAGGTAGTGCATTGAAAGCCCGGCACGCTGTGCATCGCCGAGCGCATAGCTGCCGGGATGACCGGCCAGCACCTCATCAATTGCGGCGGGTGCGCGCGAAGGCGGCAGAAGGTTGGTTTGTCCGCGGCTCACGACCGCGCAGAATCCGACCAGGAACGGATAGCGATCCTCGCAAAGATTCACCGCGTACGCTGCAGGCGGCAATTTCGCGGCGACGGCGTGGACATCGGAGAGGAATCGCGCGACCGAAAGCGGCCGCCCGTCACGCCAGGAGAAAACCCGCTCCGGTTGCGCGAAGTTCAACAGCGGCAGCGCAGAGGCTGCACGTTCGACGACAGCAGACAAACTCCCCACTCCCTCGTTTCTGAATTCTTTCGACCCGTCTTCCCACGCCCGCACTTCAAGAACGCACGGTCGCCCCACTGATAGCGTCGCGGATCGGCGTCGGCCGCTCAAGTCCCCCCACGGTTCCGTTCAGGATCGCGTCGATTTCGTCGGCGAAAGTAGCCTGGACCTGGTCTGCGGTCAGCGCCGGAGGCCCGCCATGGCGGTTGGCGCTGGTCGAGACGATCGCGCCGCCGAATGCGCGGCAGAGTTCTCTGGCCTCTGC
>DASYJJ010000422.1:0-5961 GCA_035996605.1 Rhodanobacteraceae bacterium | reverse complement strand
ACTTCCCCGTACGCCGCCGTTCGGGCCAACGAAAAAAGGGCGCGACATGAATCGCGCCCCCTGTAGCATCAAAACTGCGCGGCAACCCTCAACGTTTATCGAGCGCCTTGTAGTCGCGCTGCACCGCGCCGGTGTAGATCTGCCGCGGGCGGCCGATCTTGGTGTCCTTGTCCTGGTGCTGTTCGAGCCAATGCGCCACCCAGCCGGCGGTGCGCGCAATCGCAAACATCACCGTGAACATCTCGGTCGGAATCTTCAGCGCCTTGTAGATCAGCCCCGAATAAAAATCGACGTTCGGATAAAGCTTGCGCTCGACGAAATACGGATCCTTCAGCGCCACTTCCTCGAGCGCCATCGCGACGTCGAGGAGCGGATCGTCGACATGGAGATCGGCCAGCACCTTGTGGCACATCTCGCGGATGATCGCCGCGCGCGGATCGTAGTTCTTGTACACGCGATGACCGAAACCCATCAGGCGGAAACCCGATTCCTTGTCCTTGGCGCGGTCGACCGCTTTGGCGACATTCTTCTTGTCGCCGATCTGCTCCAGCATTTTCAACACGGCTTCGTTCGCGCCGCCGTGCGCCGGACCCCACAGCGCAGCGATGCCGGCGGCGACACATGCGTACGGATTTGCTCCGGTCGAGCCGACCAGGCGGACGGTTGATGTCGATGCGTTCTGTTCGTGATCCGCGTGCAGGATGAACAGCAGATCGAGCGCGTGCGCAGCGACAGGACTCAGCTGCAGCGGCTCGCTCGGCACTTCCCACATCATGTGCAGGAAGCGCGTCACGTATTCGAGATTGTTGCGCGGATAACGGATCGGCCAGCCGATCGAATAGCGATACGCCGCCGCGGCCATCGTCGGCATCTTCGCGATCAGGCGAATCGCGGCGAGACGGCGCTGCTCGGGATCGTTGATGTCGAGCGTGTCGTGATAGAAAGCCGACAGCGAAGCCACCGACGCGCACAGGATCGCCATCGGATGCGCGTCGTAGTGAAAGCCGTGCAGAAAGTTCTTCAGCGCCTCATGCATCATCGTGTGATGCGTCACTTCGTCCTCGAACGCGGAGAACTTGTCCGGCGTCGGCAATTCGCCCTTGATCAGGAGATAGGCGACTTCGAGAAAACTCGACTGCTTCGCCAGCTGCTCGATCGGATAACCGCGATAGAGCAACACGCCGTTGTCGCCATCGATGAACGTGACCGCGCTTCGCACCGAAGCGGTCGACATGAAGCCCGGATCGAACGTGAAGTAGCCGGTTTCCTTGTTCAGCTTGCCGATGTCGAACGCGGGATCGCCGAGCGTGCCGGACACGACCGGCAGGCTGACCGATTTGTTGGCGGCGGCATCGACGATCTGGACGGTTTTTGCGGCCACGGCAGACTCCTTTGCGACGTCTCGCGTCGGCGACGCGATGAGCGCGGACGGACGATCGAAACGACCGTTCCGGACCTCAAATTATTGCACAGCACAAATTGGTGCGCGCGGCCGGAAAGGCAAGTGGAGGGACGAAAACGCCGGCTCGAAGCCGGCGTTTGCATTGACCTTGTCGACACGGCGACGTCGAACGCGCGCTTGTCAGCACGCGAGCACGATCTCCACGCAATCGTCATGCGCCTGACATGTTTGCGTGGGAGTGGAATCAGAAGAATCGAATCTGGGATTCGATCGGCGCAACGTCGATCGTATGCGCCCGCGAAAACGCGGACGCGCCGGAATCACTTCGCGTAGCGGCGGCGGAACTTGTCCACTCGACCACCGGCATCAATGGTCTTCTGCTTGCCCGTGAAGAACGGATGCGAATGGCTGGAAATTTCCACCTTGATCAGCGGATATTCCTTGCCGTCTTCCCACTTGATCGTTTCCTTGCTGGACATCGTCGATTGCGTGAGGAACGCAAAATCGCTCGAAAGATCCTGGAACACGACGGGCTGATATTTCGGATGCGTATCGGTTTTCATTCGTAGGCTCCGCCGACGGGCGGGAAAAGAGCGGCATGATAACCGGCGGCCCGGATCGGGTGCAAGCCGACGGCTTTACCGCGAGTTTCAGGGCCCCCGTGAGGGGTCCGGATGCGCCGCCACACCAAGCGAACGGGCCGCAAGATTCTCGAACCGGCCTCTATCGACCTCCAAAATGATGCGCGCATTCGCCGGCCGGCCGAGCCTGTTTTCCCAGTCGACCACGGTTGCACCACGCGTCGAAGTGCCTGACATTTCGATCGAGACGTGATGCGATTCGGCGCGCGTGACGATATCGGCATCGAGCGCGACGGCCATGGCCAGTGCATCCGCGGACACCACGCCGGGCCTCCCGCGCGCGCGATTGAACGCACGCGCCTTGCGCGATATCGCCGCATAGAAATGCGCGCGCGCATCGCCGTTCTCGAGCCACGCATCGAATCGCGCGAAGTCGAACGTGTGACGAAGGCAGGCTTCCCAGTCGACGAGATCGAACCTGGGCCACGTTGAAAAAACGACGTGTGCAGCTTCAGGATCGAACCCGATATTGAACTCGGCCGGCACGCGCTCGGTGTTGCCTCGCCCGTTGACGGCGCCACCCATGACGACAAGCCGAACGATGCGCTCGGGCAGCGAAGGATCGAGCCGCAATGCGAGCGCGAGATTGGTCAGTGGCGCGAGTGCGACCAGCGTCAACTCGCCTGGCCTCTCGCGCGCGAGACGGACGATCGCCGCGGCTGCATGTTCTTCTTCGGGCAAACGCGACGCGGAGAGATATCCCGTGTCGCCGAATCCATCCGCGCCGTGCACGAAGCCCGCGTCCGGCGCTGCGAACACGAGTGGAGTCGCCGATCCCGGGAACACCGGTGTTTCGGCGCCGATCGTCTCGATGAGCTTCAGCGCGTTCCGCGTGGTGTGCGCGAGTCCGACATTGCCGCCGACGACCGCGAGGCCCACGACTTCCGCATGCGCATGCGCCATCAAGATCGCCAGCGCGTCGTCGACGCCTGGATCCGTATCGATGAGCACGCAACGCGAGGCCACGACGAACTCCTACGATGGTTTGCGCGCCGCGATGACCGGCAAACCGCCGAGCCACGCGAGGCGTCGCGACGGCGCGAGGATCCGCACATCGACGAATCCCGCCACGCGCAGGCGCTCGACGATATCGCGCCCGTAATCGCGAAACGCGAGGATACCCTCTGGACGCAGCAGATCGAGGTGATAGACCGGTTCCAGAAGATATTCGATCGCGCCGTCGTGCTGACGCGCACGTTCGATCGTGCGCTCGCCCTCATGCATCGGCACCGTGAAGATCATCGCGCCGCCCGGACGAAGCACGCGGAGGAGCTCGCCGATTGCGCGCGCGTCGTCCGGCACGTGCTCGAGTACTTCGGTGTGCGTGACGAGATCGAAGCTCGCGTTTTCATACGTCAGGCGCTGCACGTCTTCACAGCGGACGCCATCCTGAAGCGTGCCCGGCGCGACGCCGGGAAGATATTCCGAAGTTGTCACGCTCCGAGCTTTTCGGCGCAGATAAGCGACGAGTGCGCCGCGCGAGGACAATTCGCAGACATCGCATTTGCCGAGCGGACCGAGGTTGTCGCGCAGCGCCCAACCGATGCCGAGCTGGACGATACCCGCGGAGCATCCGACACAACGTACATCCGTGGCGTCCGGACCGAACCAGATGAAAACGCTAGGGCCGCAGTACGGACAGCGCCTCAACGCGAACGCGACCGCCGATCGTCTGACGAGTCCGAAACCATAGCGCAGTCGCGCGAATGTGCTCATCTGCGTGTCATGCGCCGGCGTAGCGCACGGCGCTGCCGATCCATCGACCGATCAGACGCCCTACCGAACCCGGATGATCCCGCATCAACACGGCCCCGACGCGTTGCACCTCCGGAAGAAGATGCGCATCGCGCGCGAGATCGACGACGCGGAATTCGAGTTGCCCAGTCTGACGCGTACCGAGCATTTCGCCCGGCCCGCGCAGCTCCAGATCCTTTTCGGCGATGCGGAAACCATCGCCGGTCTCGCGCAGGACTTCGAGACGCGCGCGCGCCATCGCCGACAACGGCGTGCGGTACATAAGCACGCAACTCGATGCGAGGCTGCCGCGACCGACGCGTCCGCGCAACTGATGCAGTTGCGCAAGACCCAGACGCTCGGCGTTCTCGATGATCATCAGGCTCGCGTTCGGCACATCGACGCCCACCTCGATCACGGTCGTCGCGACGAGCAACTTGATGTCGCCTGCCTTGAACGCCGCCATGGTCCGCTGTTTTTCAGCAGGTTTCATGCGGCCGTGAATGAGGCCGATGCGCAAATCCGGCAGCGCTGTGACGAGCTCGGCGTGCGCGACTTCGGCCGCCTGAGCTTCGAGCTGATCCGATTCCTCGATCAACGTGCAGACCCAATACGCCTGTCGCCCTTCGCCGCACGCAGCGCGGATGCGCTCGATGACTTCGCCGCGGCGCGAATCCGAAATCGCGACGGTCTGCACCGGCGTTCGCCCCGGCGGCAATTCGTCGATCACGGAAACATCGAGATCGGCATAAGCGGTCATCGCGAGCGTGCGCGGGATCGGCGTCGCGGTCAGCACGAGCTGATGCGGAATCGCGCCGTCCTTCGCACCTTTGTCGCGGAGCGCGAGGCGCTGGTGCACACCGAAACGATGCTGCTCGTCGATGATGACGAGCCCCAGCGCGGGAAACGCGATCCCTTCCTGCATCAGCGCGTGGGTGCCGATCGCAATCGGCGCACCTTCGGCGACTGCCAGCCGCGCCGCTTCACGCGCGCGCACTGTGCCCTTGCCAGCCAGCCAGACGGGCTCGATTCCGAGCGGCTCGAGCCACGAGGAAAACGTGCGCCAATGTTGTTCGGCCAGAATTTCCGTCGGCGCCATCAACGCGACCTGGCGCCCCGCTTCGATCGCAGCGAGCGCTGCGTCGGCCGCGACGACGGTCTTGCCGGATCCGACATCGCCCTGCACGAGTCGCAGCATCGGCGTTGGTTTTGCGATATCGCTTTTGATTTCGCCGATGACGCGCCGCTGCGCTGCGGTCAGCGCGAATGGAAGCCTTGCGTGGAATGCTTTTCGCAACGCGCCATCGCCCTGCAGCGGCACGGCGCGGTGGCGACGAAGACGCTCGCGCAAGCGCTTCAGGCTCAGGTGATGCGCCAGGAGTTCCTCGAACGCGAGCCGCTGCTGCGCCGGATGCGCGCGCCCTGCGAAGAGCGAAACATCCGTATCTGCGGGCGGCCGATGCACGGCCAGAAGCGCATCGCGCAGCGAACCGAGCTGCAGCGACGCGCGCAGATCGGGAGGAATCAGTTCGAGCGTCGCGTCATCCGGCAGCCGTTCCAGCGAGCGCGAGATGACGCCCGCCAGCCGTTTCTGCCCGAGGCCTTCGGTGGTTGGATAAATCGGTGTCAGCCGATCGTCGACGGACGCCGTTGCATCTGCGGCAAGGCGCGAATACTGCGGATGCACCATCTCGGGTCCGTGCGCGCCATGGCGCACGTCGCCGTAGCAGAGAATGCGCACGCCGGGTACGAGTTGTTCGGCCTGACTGCGATTGAAATGGAAGAACCGAAGGATCAGCGTCGCGCGCGAATCGTCGCCGATCGCAACGCGCAACTGCGGCCGATAACGGAATCCTCGCTCGACCGCTTCGACCACGCCCTCGACCTGCGCACTCTCGCCAATGCGCAAGTCGCGAATCGGCGTGACGTGCGTGCGATCCTCGTACCGAAGCGGCAGGTGAAACCAGAGATCCTGGATCGAGTGCAAACCGAGTTTCGCGAGTATTGCTGCCAGCGCGGCGCCCACGCCGGGCAATGTCGTAACCGACGCCAGGCCCGCGTCGGGAACACGGGCAACGGGTTGACGGAGCGGGGTCGGCATCCGCGTAGCGTATCAAGCGCGGACGACCATCGGCGGCGCCGCGCGATCGAAGCGCCGCTAGCGCACGATAGTGGCGATTACGT
>DASYJJ010000421.1:0-3858 GCA_035996605.1 Rhodanobacteraceae bacterium | reverse complement strand
GAAGGCCAGCTCGACATGCACAACGGCTACATCCGCATCAAGGCCGGTCTCGAGGGCAACGCGACAGTGACCAGCGTGCCGGGCGTCTTCGCAGCGGGCGATGTCGCCGATCAGGTTTATCGCCAGGCCGTCACATCGGCGGGCTTCGGCTGCATGGCGGCGCTCGATGCCGAGAAATTCCTCGATTCCGGTGCCTGATTGTCGCTGCCTTGTCGTCCTGGCCGGAGCCGGGACGTGTCTTGCCGTCGCGGATCGAAAAAGATTCGGGCTTGCGCCGGGATGACGCGATGAGTGCGACCTCGACGAGCCTGGAAGCCCGATTCCATCCGAGTCTCGATGAGATCGATGCGAGCGCATGGAACGCGTTGCTGCCCGACGACAATCCGTTCGTCGATCACGCATTTCTTGCCGGGCTGGAACAAAACGGCTGCGTCGAGCCCGCGCAAGGCTGGCAGCCATACCATCTTGGACTTTACGACGGCAAGCGATTGCTGGCGGCCGCTCCGCTCTATCTCAAAGGCAATTCACACGGCGAATTCGTCTTCGATTGGTCATGGGCCAGTGCATACGAGCGGCATGGGCTCTCGTACTATCCGAAGCTTCTCTGCGCAGTGCCCTACTCGCCGGTCACGGGACCGAGGTTGCTGGTCGCACGCGATTCCGACGCGGCCGCGCTTCGCGCATTGCTCATCGCGACGATGCACAACGAGGCGCGCCGGCTGGGGCTCTCGTCCGCGCATCTCAATTTCGCTGCAGCCGCGGATGTCGAATCGTTCCAACGCAACGACTGGCTGCCTCGATTCGATTGGCAATTCCACTGGCGCAATCAAGGCTGGCGCGACTTCGAGGAATTCCTCGGTTCACTCAACCACAAGAAGCGCAAGAACATCCGCCAGGAACGCGCGCGCGTCGAACGCGCAGGCGTCACGTGCGAGATACGGCACGGCGATGAGATGAGCGATCGCGAATGGCGCGCGCTGCACGGCTTCTACCTTTCAACTTTCGACGACAAGGGAAATTTCCCGGCGTTGACCCTCGAATTCTTTCGTCATCTCGGTCGAGCGATGCCGCGCCGCGTGCTCGCCGTGCTGTGCCGCCGCGACGGACGACTCATCGCCGGCGCGCTGCTGCTGCGAAGCGCAACGACGCTGTACGGGCGCTACTGGGGCTCGGCCGAGGAAATCGAAGGCCTGCACTTCGAGGCGTGCTACTACCAGGGCATCGACTATTGCCTGCGCGAGGGCCTGCAATGCTTCGAGCCGGGCGCTCAAGGCGAGCACAAGCTCGCACGCGGATTCCTGCCGACTGCGACGCATTCATTTCACTGGATCGCCGATCGGCGATTCCGCGCGGCGATCGACGATGCGCTCCGCCGCGAAGCGCGTGATCTGGAGGCCTATCACGCAGACCGGCTCTCGCACTCGCCGTACGTGAAACCGGGATTCAACGCGCCGTCTGCGTAGGCGCGTTTCCAGACGCTTGCGTGAGACTGTCGATCAGCGCAGAGCTCCACAACGCCAAGAGACGCGCCGGATCAACCCCAGCAGCATCCGTGTAACGAAGCGGCATCGGCTCGGCCACGGGCGCCTCGATCAGCCTGAACTCGGCTTCGTCTCCGGGCAGCGGCAGGCGATTCAGAGCATAGAGCGCGATCGCATAGCGGCGCACATCGTCCATGCCGATCGTCTCGCCGGCGACGATACGGCCGAACAGCTCGCGAATGTGCCAGCTGTTATGCGTCGATTGCGCTTTTGTGCCGTACGCCAGCTTGCGCGACAACCATCCGACCAGCACCTTCGCCATCAACTGCTGCGGCGAACGGAATGGCAGGTGAGCGAGCCCGAAGCCTTCGACCGACGCTGCGGAATGTATGCTCAGTTCGCTGCCGGCGCGGTTGCAGAAGAAATGATTGCCTCGGCCAACCATCCACTCTCTCGCCATCACGCGTCGCGAGATAACGATTTTCGGCAGCGCCGGCACGGCGGTCTCGATGCGCCAGCGCAACGACTCGAGCGGGTGCTGGCCCACATCCCCGAGACCGGGCACATACGTGCGCCATTCGATGTTCGCGATCTCGTTGGGACAGGCGCCCAAAGCGGCTTCGATCGTCTCGCGCGCCGGCGCGTCGAGAAACTCGTCGGCGTCGATCGGAAACACGTAATCGGCGCCGTGCTGCTCGAACGCGAGCCGCGCCAGCGCCGTCATGAACTCGCCCTGCCAGAAAGCGAACTCGTGTCGATCAGTGCGCCGCGTCAGCAGCGTGATCGGCAAACCCTCGGCGGCGAGCGACTGCAGGATGCGCGGCGTTGCATCGCAAGAATCGTGATCGAAGACGATCATGCGATCGAGATAGCGAAGGTTGTGACGAATGTTCGCCTCGATGATGTCGGCCTCGTTCTTCACGACGCTGACGCCGACCATGCAATGTCCCATGCAAACCTCGTCTCTACCCGACAGCCGCGGGCGGGCTGCGGTAGGCTATTAGAATGATCCTTTGGCGACAACGCAGCGCCTCATACGAATCCCTGCGACGGTGATGCGCATTCCCATCCTACGCGCCGGAACGCTCGAGGCGTTCCCGCCGGTCGAAAGCGCACTCGCCGAGCCCGACGGCCTCCTTGCTGCGGGCGGCGATCTCAGTCCGGAGCGGCTGCTCGCGGCCTACCGGCGTGGAATCTTCCCCTGGTACTCGCGCGGTCAACCGATCCTGTGGTGGTCGCCCGATCCGCGCACGGTGTTCGAAACCGATCGCATGCATGTTCCGCGACGCCTCGCGCGTGCACTGCGCACATGCGAGTGGACGATCCGCGCGGACAGCGCGTTCGACGTCGTCGTGCGCGCGTGCGCGGCGCCGCGTGCACATCAGCGCGGCACATGGATCGATGCCGCGATGCGCAAGGCGTATCAGCGATTGCACGAGCTTGGCCATGCGCACTCGATCGAAGCGTGGGATGACGACACGCTCGTCGGCGGCATCTACGGCGTCGCAATCGGACGCATGTTCTTCGGCGAATCGATGTTCAGCGCCGTCGAGAACGGATCGAAGGTCGCGCTGCTCGCCCTGGCCAGCACGTTGCGCCGATGGGATTTTCCTCTGCTCGATGCGCAGGTCGCATCGCCGCATCTCTTTACGCTTGGTGCCACCGAGATCGAACGCGCCTCGTTTTGTGCGAGCGTCGCCGAACTCTGCCGACGCGAGGGCATCGCCGGCTCGTGGCGCGATATCTTTCCCGCGTTGCGTCCGCGGGACTTTGCGGCAGGGGCCACCGAGAGAAGGTCGGGTCCGGCCGAGCCGGTCGGAGATGAACCGCCGACAACGGACGAACCTTAAGAGCCGCGCCGCCACTCGTGCTCGAATGCGCTGCGACTAACCCGCAGACCCCGACACGCGCTTCCGAGCGTCATTTCGCTTCCGCCGCCTGCGCGATCGTGGCAGAATCGCGCGCCGTTCCGGGATACCCTCCCGAAAGCCAAGGAAAAAAGTGTCCAAAGACGATGTCATCGAAATGGAAGGGTCGATTCTGGAAACCCTTCCGAACACGATGTTTCGCGTGAAGCTCGAGAACGGCCACGTCGTGACCGCGCATATCTCGGGCCGCATGCGCAAGAATTACATCCGCATCCTGACCGGCGACAAGGTCAAGGTGGAGATGACTCCGTACGATCTGACCAAGGGTCGGATTACCTACCGCATGAAGTGAGTGCAGGATGCACTCATCCCGCGCAGTACAGGGATGTACGAAGGCACGGGATCCAGCGCCTGACGCTGCCGAACGTTCCGGCCTTCGCCAGAATGACGAACAAAAGAAAAGCCGGGATGTCTCCATCCCGGCTTTTTTGTTTCCGCCAGACCGAAGC
>DASYJJ010000420.1:0-8706 GCA_035996605.1 Rhodanobacteraceae bacterium | reverse complement strand
GAATCAATCGACTTGCACGCGATCGCTCCCGAGGACGTGCGCGTACCGGCGACGCTGATCGGCATCACGTCCGATCGTCTCGTCCCGCTCGCCGATCTGTGCGAACTGCAGCGCCGCTCTGGCGCTCCGGCCACGTTGCATGTGATCGATTCGCGCTACGGGCACGACGCATTCCTCAAGGAAACCGGGCTGATCGGTCCACTGATCGCCGAAACACTCGACGCGCGAGGAGTTTGAAGATGAGCGACCTAGCTCCTTGTACGCGCGCAGTGCGCGCCGGAATCGAATCGGATGCGCATCATGGCGCGGTCATTCCCGCGCTGCACCTCAGCACCAACTACACGTTCGAAGCATTCAACAAGAAACGCCGCTACGACTATTCGCGCAGCGGCAATCCGACGCGCGACTTGCTCGCCGACGCGCTCAATGAACTCGAAGAGGGCGCCGGTGCGATTGTGACGGCGAGCGGCATGGCGGCGGTCGCGCTCGTGCTCGAGCTGGTGCCAGCTGGCGGGCTCGTGCTCGCTGCGCACGATTGCTACGGCGGCACGTGGCGGCTCTTTGACGCATGGGCGAAGAAAGGGCGCTTTCGCGTGATCTTCTGCGATCTCACCGATCCGGCAAAGTTGGCCGAAGCGCTGGCGCAAAAGCCCGACTTCGTATGGATCGAAACGCCGTCGAATCCGCTGCTGCGCATCACCGATATCCGCCACGTGGCGCATGCCGCGCATGCGATCGGTGCGTGCTGCGTCGTCGACAACACGTTCCTTTCACCGATCCTGCAGCGACCGCTTGCCCTTGGTGCCGACGTCGTCGTGCATTCGACGACGAAGTACATCAACGGGCACAGCGATGTTGTCGGCGGCGCGGTCATCGCAAAAGATGCGGCTGTGCTCGACCGCTTGACCTGGTGGGCGAATTGTCTGGGTCTCACCGGCGCGCCGTTCGACAGCTATCTCACGCTGCGTGGCTTGCGCACGCTCGCGCCGCGCATTCGCGCGCACGAGGAAAACGCGGCGCTCGTCGCGGAGCTTCTCGACGATCATCCCGCAGTCGGGCGCGTGTTCTGGCCGGGCTTGCGCAATCACGAGGGTCACGCGCTTGCTGCGCGCCAGCAACACGGATTCGGAGCGATGCTCAGCTTCGAGCTCAGCGGCGGATATGCGGCGATCGAATCGTTCCTGGATGGGCTGCAGTGTTTCTCGCTGGCCGAATCGCTCGGCGGGGTTGAGAGTCTCGTCGCGCATCCGGCGACGATGACACACGCTTCAATGGCTCCCGAAGCGCGTCGCAACGCCGGCATCACCGATGCGCTGCTGCGCTTGTCGATCGGTATCGAGGATGGCGCGGATCTTTGCGCCGATCTCGAAGCCGGACTGGCGCGCGCATCGGCTGCGGCTCCGGCGCGCAAGGTGCGCGCATGAGCGCGTTACCAAATTTCTCCGATGTGTGCGATCGACCTGTCGCTGTCGATGTGCGCGACGAAATCGCCGCGGTCCTGCTCGGTACCGGCGTCGTCGGTAGCGCGTTGCTGCATCTTCTTGCGAATCCGGCGGGTGCGCGCGTGCGGCTCGTCGGCGTTGCCAACTCGAGACGACAGCATGCCGAGGCGTGCGGGATCGACCTGCACGCCGCTCCTTCGTTGCTGGCCAGCGCGGAACCGGGTCGCAACGACGCCGCGTTGCTCGAGGTGCTCGATCGCAGCGAGGCCGCACGCCGTGTCGTGATCGACGCGACCGCGTCGAGCGAAACCGCGGCGCGCCACGCCGATTGGCTCGCTGCGGGTTATGACGTCGTCACGGCGAACAAGGCGGCCGCCGCTGCGCCCACGAGGGCGTGGAATACGCTCCGCGCCGCTTGCTCGCGCGAGGTCAGCTATGGCGACGCGGCGATCGTCGGTGCGGGCTTGCCGGCGTTGGCGACGTTGCGCCGGATGCGTGCGTGCGGCGATGCACTGATCTCGCTCGAAGGTGTGTTCTCCGGATCACTGTCGTGGCTGTTCAATCAATACGATGGACACCGGCCATTTTCCGCTTTGCTGCGCGAGGCTCATGCGTTCGGCTATACCGAGCCCGATCCGCGCGCGGATCTTTGCGGTACGGACGTCGTACGCAAGCTCGTCATCCTCGCGCGCGGCGCCGGACACACGCTCGACATCGGCGATGTCGAAAACGAAAACCTCGTGCCCGCGCACCTTGGCGATGTGGATGTGCCTACGTTTCTGGAACGCGCGGGCGAGCTTGATGAAGCGATCGAGCATCGGCGCGCGATCGCGGCGGCGCAAGGTTGCGTGCTGCGACATCTCGCGGCGCTGGATGAAAACGGCAACGCGCGCGCGGGACTCGTCGCGGTGTCGCCTGATCACCCGGCCGCGCGTCTCGCCGGAACGGACAATCTGTTCGTGCTGACGACGCTGCGTTATCGTGCGCGCCCGCTGGTGATCCAGGGGCCGGGCGCCGGCGCGGAAGTCACGGCGCAGGCGTTGCTGGGCGATCTGTTGTCGTTGCGTGCCGCGCGTCACACAGCGTAGCGCGGTCTTCGCCTCTCCCGCTTGCGGGAGAGGCCGCCCGCAGGGCGGGTGAGGGGAGCTGTGCCGCTTCCCTCAGAGAGTTACTCGGAGTGCCCTCACCCGAACCCTCTCGCAAGCGGGAGACGGATTTGAGGGATTACTGCCGCCGAACTTCGATATCGCCGCTGAAAGTCTGCAGCGTCACGCGTGCGTCGTTGCCGCCCATCGTCGCGTCGAGGCTGCTGCCGGGACCGCGTTCTTCTTCCTTGACCTTGCCGAAGTCGCTGCGGATGCTGCCGCTGAACGTCGTCGCGCGAAGGTGCGCGGAAATGTCTGCAGGCAAATACAGATGCACATCGCCGCTCATCGTTTCGATGTCGACGCGCGCGTCCTTGCTCGGCTTGCCGCGCAGATTGATGTCGCCGGATACGGTGCCCGCGCTGATTTCGCGGTAGTCGCCGTTCTCGGCGTCGACGTCGCCGGAAACGGTTTCGAGTTTGATCTGTCCGCCCAGCCCGCGCGCGCGCACGTTGCCCGAAACCGTTTCCAGATGTCCGCGCTCGGCTTTGCCGGTGAGCTCGATGTTGCCGCTCACGCTGTCGATCTCGACTTCTTTCGCGTCCGAGTCGAGACGAAGCTTGCCGCTGACCGAATTGACGGTGAGCGCACGTCCGGCGACACCCGACAACGCGACATCGGCGCTGACGACTTCGATCTTCATCTCGGCGTTGCGCGGTACTTTCAGATCGAGCGTCGTATCGCTCATGCGCGAATCGGCGCCCCAGCTGAACCAGCCTTGCTTGTCGGGCGGTTGCACTTTGATCGTCAAATGATCCGCGCCGCCATCGACCGCGAGATTCTTGGCGCCATCGCCGAGCGTGCCGCTGATCTGGACTTCGGATTTGTCCCAGCCGCTGACGGTGACTTCGCCCTTGATGTTCGAGACGTCGATACGCGCGTCCGCGCTCACCGGGCGCGTCTCGTTGATCGGCGTACCCGCGAGTGCCGCGCCGGATACGGCGAGCAGCAGCAACGCGGAATAGAGGAGGGTGGATTTCATCGGGCGTAGCTCCGTCATCCGGCTTTCGAGCCGAATTGTTCGAGTTTCATTCGTTGTGCGTTGGTGCGGTTCAAAAGGCTGACCAGGAATACCGCATCGGGATGCTGGTCCAGCGTCTGCTGCAATTCGGAATGCGCGGCATCGAGCACGATGTTCGCACCGGCCAGGCGCGGATCCTCACCCGTGCGCAGCGCCTGGTCGCGCGCTTGCTGCGGCGAGATGCGCTCGATGCGCATCGCGCTGGCGTAATCGCTGGTCGAAGAAGGCGCCACTCGATCGCGCGACGTGTAGATCAGAAGACCGCCCGCGATCGCAAGCACGGTGCCGGCTGCCGCAGCGAGTGGAATCCAGCGGCGACGCGCAACCGGAAGTGCGGACGGCGTTTCGGATTGCGTTTCGATGCGCGCGGCGATCGAAGGCCAGAGGTCGCGACCGGGCATGCGCGGCGCATTCATCGCGCGCAGGTTGCGCTGGATCTCGAATTCGGTCATGACGCATCTCCAAGCATCTTGCGCAGCAAACCGCGCGCGCGATGCAATTGTGCCTTCGAAGAACCGACCGCCATGCCAAGCTCGCGGCCGATCTCCTCGTGCTTCCAGCCTTCGACATCATGCAGCACGAGCACGGCCCGTGCGCGCGGAGGCAGCTTCGCCACCGCCTGCTCGAGATCGGCGCGCTCGCCTGCGCAGAAAGGCGTCAACGGCTCGCTGGCGGCCTCGAGCATATCGCTGTCGGCGGCATCTTCTGGATCGCGGGCGCGCAGATCCATCAGCGCGACATTGACCGCGAGGCGATGCAGCCAAGTCGAAAACGCGCTCTCGAAGCGAAAGCTGCCGAGCTTCTGCCAGGCGCGCACGAACGCTTCCTGAGTCAGCTCCTCGGCCCGCGCCTCGTTCATGCCAGAAAGGCGCCAGACCGCGCCATGGACGCGCCCGGCATGACGCCGGTACAACATCTCGAACGCGCGCATGTCGCCGGCCGCGGCACGCCGGACCAGGTCCGCATCCGCGTCCGCGGACGGGGCGGCTTGGATCCTCGGCGCTTCCGTCATCGTCAGGGGCATTGCAAGGCAGGCGCTCATCTTGCCAGCTTGGATGCCTGTTTGGTGGCAAGGGTTTAGAGCCGGCGGAGGTCCTCCCGAGTGGCCGATCGGCCAAGAAATCCAGGCTTCGTGCGGCCATCACCCGGCACTTCCCGAGTGCGGAAGTCGATTGGCTGAGCATGAGCGAAAGGGCTGGCCAGAGACAGCCCTTGGAGCTGCTTGCGAGGGCGGCTTTGTCGCCAGGCTTCTGCCAAGATTCAGATTCATCGATCCGCGGCAAGGGAGCCCGCACGACCGTTCGCACGCCGACGAATTGCACGCCGACGAAACGAGGTGCCAGATCAGACGCCGTCGCCGTTCAAAATGCCGTCATGCCGCCTCGGCCTCGAGCAGCGAGAGGCGCACACCATCCCACAGAGCAATGCGCGCTCTCACGCTTTCGATTGCCGCGTGCATCACCAGATCCTGATTGCCGGAATCGCCGCCGGTGGCGCGCTCGATGATCTGCTGCGCCATCGGACCGTGAGTTTCACCGTCGACTTCGATGTGACGCTTGAGATAGAAGACGAACATCGGTGCGCCGACTTCAGCGATGTGCCAGCGTTGCAGAAGCGCAGTAAACATCTGCGGGATCACGTTTTCCCGGCCGTGGAAGAAGCTGGCCATCACGGTCAATGTCGATGCATGTGCGGCGGTGCGCAGCGTGTGGGCGACGAACGAGCGCACGTGCTCGGGCACTCCGGCGGCACGCATGGCATCGACGGGATCGATCCCGCTGGCGATGAGAGCCAGGAAGTGCTTGAACTGCGTGGTGTCGGCGCCGACTTCCGCCATTGCCGCCAGATAGAGATCCAGGTGGCTCGTGGGCTCGCCGTTGGGCGCGATGTCGCTTTCCTCGCCCAGCACGATTTCGTTGATCAAGTGCACAGCGACTTTGTCATGACGCGGAATCCACGGGACGTCGACGCAAGTAAGGTCGCGTTGCAGCCGCTTCAGCAGGCTCATGAAATCCCACACCGCAAACACGTGCGCGCGCATGAAGCGACGCAAATCGGCGATGTTGGCAAGGCTTTCAAAGACGGGATGCTGTTCCAATTGTTTGCGCAGTTCGATCAGGACGGCGAGATCTCTGCGTTTTTTGATTGTCTTGATGACTGCCGACATTGCTGTTCTCGTTGGAAAAATGATGAAGTGGCTTTGCCACTAACGCGACGGGACGACGTGCTGTGCGTGCAGACGCGTTTCTACTGATCGCATAACCCATCGAAGCCGTTGACGAAGATGCGCTCGTCCGGTTCACCGGGTTGACGCTCTACCGAGCCGATGTCGGCCTGGACACCGGCGGTGCGTGGCGCGCCTCGCTGATCGAGCGTGAGAACGCCGGCATTGCCCTGGTCGATCGCTGGACTCGTGTGTAGGAGCGCGTGAGTGCGCGTTGTACCTCCGTTGTTCGTTAGAGGCTCGAGTCGGGGACAGTCTGTGATCGTGTTGGCGAGTGGCGGCAGCGTCGACGAGGTGATCAAGTTGAATTCACCGCTCACCGCGGCCCCGTTTCCGCCATCTAGATCGCTCGGTCCATCCGGTCCAGAGTTGTCGGCAATGATCGAGCTGTTGAGGGTCAGCACCGACCCAAATGAATAAACGCCATTACCCCGCTGGCTGGAGAGCGATCTATTGAATGCAACGGTACTGCTAGCGAGGGTCATCGGAGTAACGGTCCATATGCCGCCGAAATACTCGGTTCCGATGTTGTTCGATATCGTGCTGTTGATCACCTTGGCTGTGTGCGGCGCATATCCAGAAAATTCGAGTGCGCCCACACGGTCGGCTTGGTTTCCAGAAATTGTGGAGCCCTCAATATCAACGCTGCCGTGAACGTAAACTCCGCCCGCGAAACCGTTGGCACCATTCAATGCAGCTGCTGTGTTGTCGCTGATGGTGCTGTAGATCGCCTTGAAGTCGCCATTGACGTAGGCACCTCCACCGTTCGCGTCAGCGCCGTTCTGGGCAAAAGCTTCGCTGCCCGAGATCGTGCTGTTGACTAGCGTCAGGTTGCCGTTCGTGTAAACGCCGCCGCCTTGGGCCGGAACGGAAACGGACGGACTCCAGATCGTGCAGAGCGCGACGACAGAGCTGATCAAGCCGACGTTGCCTTGCGAGTAGATGCAGCCACCCCGCGGAAATGCACTGCTTGCGTAGTAACCGTGCGTGATCGTCAGACGGGAAATGAGGAGGGTACTGCTGCCGAAGTGGTTGAAAACTTCCGAATGATTTGCCGCGTCGATCGTCAAGTGCGAGGGGCCTGCTGCCGGCCCTTTCAAATACAAGCTATCCTGATTTATCGCGATTACCGAATCCAGCGTGATGGTGCTGCACACGAGTGTCGACAGATCAATCGTAGCGCCGTCGGCCGCATTGGCAACTTCATATCGCAGAGTGCCCGGCATGGGCATAGCGGCATCGTCGCCGCACGTCGTCACGTAATGAGGCGGCCCCGCAGGCTGGGCCGGCGCGTACATCGGCGCGGCGGGTCGCTTCGCCGCGTTTTCGCGGATGTATGACGGCAGCTCGAAGACTGAGTCCCGATTGCTTTGAGCTGACGGCATTCGAATTCGCGGCACGTCCGCGGCTTGGGCAGCGGACAGCGAAAGTCCAAGCGCCGTGGTGAGACACGTGGCTAAGGGCGCGTGCTTGGCCGCGCGCGAGAGAAGACGATTGCGGTTCGACATGTCGGACTCCCTGATGACGAGTGGACAGCCTCGAGGAGTCCGCACACGAAGGCGGTGATGTCCAAGCAGGCTGCATCCCGACAAATACGAGATCGCCCACAAAACCGGACAGGTTTGACGGCTGCGCTTGGCGCGGTGGCGTCAGGATCGAGTCGAACAGGCTATCTATGCGGTGATAGCAACTATTGGTCGCAAAGCCCGTCGAAGCCGCTGACGAAGATGCGCTCGTCCGTTTCGCCGGGTTGCCATTCGATAGAGCCGATGTCGGCCTCTGCACCGGCCGTGCGTGGCGCGCCGCGCTGGTCGAGCAGCAGAATTCCCGCGTCGCCCAGGTCGATCGCCGGACTCGTGTGCTTCAGCGCATGCGTATGCGTAGGACCGCCGTTATCGGCCAACGGCTCGAGCTGCGGGCAGGCGCTTACGCGGATTACCCCGGGAGGCACCGAGAGCGGCGGCGACGACGAGGTGATCAAGTTGTTTGCACCGCTGATCACGATGGCGCCGACTCCGCCTAGATCGCTCGGTCCATAGGGGCCTGCATTGTCAGCGATGATCGAGCTTTGCAGAGTCACCGGTGCGCTCGTGAACAATCCGTCGCTCGTGCCGAAAACGTGAATGCTCGATCGGTTGAATGCGACAGTGCTGTTAGTGAGCGTCAGCGGCGTCTGCGTAACGATTCCACCAAAGGCTAGCGTCACAGTATTGCTTGAGATGGTGCTGTTGATGATCGATGCAGTTGATGCGTTGTTCGCGATCTCGATTGCGCCGATTTTCTGCGCGTAGTTCCCCGAAATCGTCGAGCCATCCATGACGACGTTGCCCATCGCATACACGCCGCCGTCGAAGCCAAGATAGTTCGGGGTGAACGCGGAGTTGTTGCTGATGGTGCTGTGATATGCATGGAAGTTGCCCATGACCGCGGCGCCGCCGCCACGTGCAGGCGCGCCATTCGCGCTCCAGACAAGGCTTTCGGTAATCGTGCTGTAGGACAACGTCAGGTCACCTTCCGTATAGACGCCCCCACCGAGCGCCGGAGTGACCATTGACAAGCTGGTCACGGTGCAACTGTTAACGACCGAGTTAGTCAGGGAGACATTGCCCTTCGAGTAGATGCAGCCGCCGGTAGGAAGACTATCGCTGCTGAAATTCCCTTCCACGATCGTCAGATTCGAAATATCCAGGGTCCCTGCGCCGTAGTGGGCGAGCACGATCGAGTGGTCGTTGCCATTAATCATCAAATGCAAGGGTGCGGCCGGGCCTTTGAGGTGCAAATCTCCTTGACTCACCCTGATTGGAATGCCCGTCGTCAGTGTGATCGTGCTGCACGCCAACGTCGACATATCGACCGTATCACCGCTGACTGCGT
>DASYJJ010000419.1:0-2370 GCA_035996605.1 Rhodanobacteraceae bacterium | reverse complement strand
CGCCGGCAACTTCTCCGCCGCTTCGCATTCGACCGCGAGCTTGTCGTCCCTGACCACGAGGCGAACCTTGCCGCCGTCGGCCAACTTGCCGAACAGCAGTTCGTCGGCCAGCGCACGTTTCACGTTTTCCTGAATCACGCGCGCCATCGGCCTTGCACCCATCTGCCGATCAAAGCCGTGCTCGGCGAGCCAGCGACGCGCATCGGCGTCGACGTTCAGCGAGACGTGCTTTTCCTGCAGCTGCATCTCGAGCTCGATCAAGAATTTGTCGACCACGCGCAAGATGTGCTCGAAGTCGAGTGCGTTGAAGTGGACCACCGCATCCAGACGATTGCGGAATTCCGGGCTGAACGCGCGACGGATCACTTCCATCGCGTCGGTCGCATGGTTCTGTTCGACAAAACCAATCGTGCGGCGTGCGGCCTGCTGTGCACCGGCGTTCGTCGTCATGACAACGATGACGTTCTTGAAGTTGGCCTCGCGTCCGTTGGTGTCCGTCAGCGCGCCGCGGTCCATGATCTGCAGCAGCACGTTGTAAACGTCCGGATGCGCCTTCTCGATCTCGTCGAGCAGCAGCACGCAGTGCGGATGCTTGACGATCTGCTCTGTCAGCAAGCCGCCCTGATCGAAACCGACGTAGCCCGGAGGCGCACCGATCAGGCGCGACACCGAATGCGATTCCATGTATTCGGACATGTCGAAGCGCACGAGCTCGATGCCGAGCTGCATCGCGAGCTGGCGCGTGACTTCGGTCTTGCCGACGCCGGTCGGACCGGCCAGCAGGAAACAACCGATTGGTTTTTGCGGATCGCCAAGGCCCGAGCGCGCCATCTTGATCGCGCTCGCCAACGCATCGATGGCTGAGTCCTGCCCGAACACGACCATCTTTAGATTGCGATCCAGGCTCTTAAGAACGTCGCGATCCGACACCGAAACCTGCTTCGGCGGGATGCGTGCCATGCGCGCCACGATGAACTCGATCTCCGGCACGTCGACCGTGCCGGTGCGCTGATCTTCGGGCAGAAGGCGCTGGCGTGCGCCGGCTTCGTCGATCACGTCGATCGCCTTGTCCGGCAACAGGCGGTCGGCGATGTGCTTGACCGAAAGATCGACCGCCGCCTTCAGCGCATCGTTCGTGTATTCGACCTTGTGATGCTCCTCGAAGCGTGTCTTCAAGCCTTTGAGGATCTCAATGGTGTCGGCGATCGTCGGCTCGACGACATCGATCTTCTGGAAGCGCCGTGCCAACGCGCGGTCTTTCTCGAATACGCCGCGGAATTCCTGGAATGTGGTCGAGCCGATGCAGCGGATCTCGCCCGACGCGAGCATCGGCTTGATCAGGTTCGATGCGTCCATCGTGCCGCCCGAGGCCGAGCCTGCGCCGATGATCGTGTGGATCTCGTCGATGAAGAGGATCGCGCCCGGTTCTTTCTTGAGCTGCGCGATGACGGCTTTCAGGCGTTTTTCGAAATCGCCACGGTACTTGGTACCTGCGACGAGCGCGCCAAGATCAAGCGCCCAGATCGTGCAGTCTTTCAGCACGGCGGGTACGTTGTTCTCGACGATGCGCTTGGCGAGGCCTTCTGCGAGCGCGGTCTTGCCGACGCCGGCTTCGCCGACATACAGCGGATTGTTCTTGCGACGGCGACAAAGCACCTGGATCGTGCGCTCGACCTCTTCCTGGCGGCCGATCAACGGATCAATCTTGCCCTGGCGCGCGAGCTCGTTGAGGTTGTTCGCGAATTCGGTAAGCGGATTGCCGCGCGGCTCTTCGCCGCCTTCGGCTTCGCGTCCGGGCTCGCCTTGCGGCGGCTGACCGGATTCCTGGCCGATCTTGGCGATGCCGTGCGAGATGTAGTTGACGACATCCAGCCGCGAAACTTCCTGCTGTCCGAGGAAGTAGACCGCGTGCGAATCCTTCTCGCCGAAAATCGCGACGAGCACGTTCGCGCCCGTGACTTCTTTTCGGCCCGACGACTGCACGTGATAGACGGCGCGCTGAAGCACGCGCTGGAAGCCGAGCGTCGGCTGCGTGTCGCGCTCGTCGTTCGGCGGCAGCACGGGCACGGTCTCGGTGATGATCGAGCGCAGATCGCGGCCGAGCTTGCCGATGTCGGCATTGCAGGCACGCAGAACCGCGGCGGCTGAAGGATTTTCGAGCAGCGCGAGCAACAGGTGCTCGACCGTCATGAACTCATGACGCTGCTCGCGGGCTTCCTTGTAGCACTGGCCGATGGTGAGCTCGAGATCTTTGCTGAACATCCGTTACGTCTCCACTGTTGCAGCGGCTGGTTGCAACGCTGCTGATTCCAACCGTGCAAGATTGGGGCCGGCTAGGCCTTTTCCATAGTGCACAACAAAGGATGCTGG
>DASYJJ010000418.1:0-3091 GCA_035996605.1 Rhodanobacteraceae bacterium | reverse complement strand
CTCAGCGTCGCGCCGGACCCGCGCGTCAAGCTCGCGGACGATGTCTATGCACAGCAGTTCGCGTTCGCGCGCGAGATCGAAACGGCCGAGCTGCGTCTCGCCGGTGCGCAGAGCGAAGCAAAGAACCTGCACGCGTCGCTGGCGAAAGAACGCGCCGCCGCCGCAGCGAACGCCGAACTCGTCGCGGCGATCGACGCATTCGATGCGGAGGTCGTCGCGCGATCCGGAATCGTCGACTCCGGCAATCCGCACAATGCGTGGGCGTTGCCGCCGACGAGCACGTCGAGTCTGCGTTTCATCGGAGAAAGCCTCGAGAAGCTCGTAGCTGCGGCAGACGGCGCGGACGCGGCGCCAACGCCGGATGCGCGCGCAGGTTACGCCGCCACGATGCCGATGTTGGAACGCTCGCTCGCCGCATGGTCGGACACGAAAACGACGAAGCTCGCAGTGTTGAACGCGCGCTTGAAAGCGGCCGGACGCAAAGCGATTTCGCCAGAGGAACCGGCGGCGAAGAGCGCGAAGAAGAACTGAGTCGATTCGGGATTCGAGAACGGCGCACCAGGCCATCGTCCCGGCGATCGCCGGCACGACGAGCACTCGGTCTCAGGTCTTCCTGGCCAGTGCCGCACCAGATGCAACAGCGTCGGCCGCCTCCGCCGCGAACAACGTCATCGCCGTGCGCGCAACTTGTCCGGTGTCGTAGTACGCATACGCGCCGACGCCGAGTGCGCCAATCACCGGCAGCCAACGTGCGATCCCGCGGCCGACCAGGCGCTTGGAAACGCTGAGTCCGATCTTCGCCGCGATGCGTTCGATCACGCGCAGCGGCACGTCCTGGATCAGGAGCCGCGCACCGACCTGCACCGCGACGTCGCGCAACGCTTGCGCGGCGGCATGGCGGAACAGGCAGTACAGCATGCGCGAAGGCGTCAACTCCGCGCTGACGCCGTACGCGCCCGCGATGTCCGCGACCATCTGACGCTGAATGCGCCAGATCGCGACGAGCTCGGGAACGATCGTCAGCCAGCCGATAGGACCCGGCGGCAATGCGAGCGTGCCCGCGGCAAGTGCCGCGCGGTTTGCGGCGCTCGAGGCGATCGCACGCGCGCGGTGCTCGGGACCGCGACTCTTGTGCTCAGTGGTATCGGGAACATCGCCAGCAAGATCGAGCACCGCGCGCGTCAAACGATCGGCGAGCGTTTTCGGGGCCCGGACGCGGCGTGCGGGGACGTTTTTCGCCATCGGGTTCGTGCGTTCCGTGATGTCTGCGCGGTCGCGCGTGTCGTCTGTCAGTGTCGCTTGAAGTACTGCACGTCGCGTTCGTGCTTTTCGGCCGCCGCGCGGGTCGAGAACGTGCCGAGATTGCGGCGCTTGCCGGTCTTGGGATTGGTCTTCCGGGAATAAAGCCGGTATTCGCCGGATTTGAGCTTGCGGATCATGGCGCCTCCTGCATGAATGTCGATCTTGCGCGCACAGCGTTGCGCACGATCCAACTTAGCCGGATCGGCTGCACGTGGGCTGAAGCGCGCGATCGAGGCAACGACTCCGCCGCGCTAGCCGCTCACTCCGACCGGTGCCCAGAGTTCGCGGCGCAGACGCGCCAGTTTCGGTGCGAGCGTTGTCCGTGCGCCCGTCGGCGACGTTCGATCGAGATGCGAGCGCAGCAACACGCGCATCGCTGCGCTGCCGTGTCTTCCCACAGCCATCTCGACATCGCCGGCGCCATCGAGCGCCGCTGCGATCGCAAGCTGCCGCACATCATCATCTGCGAAACGGATGAGCTCTCTTCGCAGTTGCTGGCGCAAACGCTCGTGTGCGGCGGCATCGACGCATGCCTCCGCGGCCGCGCGTCTCAGCAACTGAGGCGGCAGTGCGAGGCGAGATCCGAGCGCCGATGTGGACCTCGCGAGATGTCCGGCGATCGTCTCGAGTGCTTCGAATCCGCCGCATTTGTGCGGTGCGCGCTGCCATGCATCGAGCAGCAGCTCGACGCGAAGCCGCTCGTGATACGAAGGCGCCGGCCGATAGCGTGCAGGCGAGCACTCGTTGCCGCGAACGAATTCCCAACGTGAGTCGAGAGATGATTCGAGCGCGCCGTCGTCAAGTCCCTGAACTGCATAGCCGGCATCCCGAAGCCGCGCGAGCAGGCAATCGTCCAGCGATGTCTGCATCGGCAGACCGAACGCGAGCATGCGCAGCGGCCGCGCGATGGCCCACGAGCTCATCGCTAGGCAACGCGCGAAGTCCGCCTGCGCCGTTTCGAGTTGCGCGCCGATCTGTCGTCGCGACGTTTCTCCGTCGCGAAAGGTCGCCATCGAGCAAAGCCGTGCGATGGCCGGCTCGGCGTCGAGGCCGCTGGTTTCTCCTGCGTGCTGTGCCTTCATGGCGAAAAATATATCTCATATAAACGTTATTTTGATAATGGGTAGTTAAGCATGCGGCGCAACTCTTAGGTTTCGGGCATGTCACCGCGAGAGCTGCAGCGCCGCCTGGGTCTGGTCATCCGCCGCCACCGCGAACGCCTCAAGTACAGTCAGGAGGCCTTCGCGGGCTCGGCGGACATCCATCGCACCTACTACGGGAACATCGAGCGCGGCACCCAGAACTTCTCGATGGAATACCTCCTCAAGATCTCGCTGGTGCTGAACATTCCGCTGTCGACCCTGTTTATCGAGGCCGAGACGCTGGATCTGCCGAACGCGGTCCGCGAGCCGCATTCGCCGCCGAGGGTCGGGCGGCCGCCGGGGCGGAAGTCGAGGTGGAGGGAGTAGTTCTTTTCTTCGTTTTGGCGGCCGCTGAGCCTGCTTTGAGCTCCCCTTCAAGGGGAGGGTTGGGGTCCGGTATGGTGGTGGTCTCGGTGTTCGGCTTCTTGGTTCGCTTGGGCGATTGATTGGACGCCCGGGTTTGAAGTTTCGCGAGGACCGACTCACGTCCGTGTGTTGTTTCGTCCGCCATCCCTGGCGGACGAGTCACTTCTCTTTGCTTGCCCAAAGAGAAGTAACCAAGAGAAAGGGCACCCTCGCGGCCGCGGTCGCCGGGCATCGTGCCCGGCGACTCCGCGAGGACACTCCGGAGGTTCGCTGACGGCACG
>DASYJJ010000417.1:0-1581 GCA_035996605.1 Rhodanobacteraceae bacterium | reverse complement strand
ATGATGTCGACGACGTCGCTTTCCTCGGCGCTCACGTACAACCATTTGACGTCGGGGCTGAATACCGCGTGCTCGGGGTTCTTGCCTTTGACCTTCAGATTGAGCGTCAATTTGTTGGTCGCAGTATCGATGAAGGCGACGCTGTTGCTTTCCTCGACGGCGACCACCACCCACTTGCCGTCGGACGAGATGCCCACGCCTTCCGGCGATTCGCCGAGTTCGATCTTCGCGACGATGGCTTTCTTCGCGACGTCGATCACGTTCAGCGCGCGCTGCGGCTGGTCGCTCACGTAAATGAACTTCCCGTCGGGGCTCACCGCAAGACCGCGCGGCCGTTCGCCTGCCTTCATTTCGCCAGTGACGCGGTCGGTCGCGGTGTCGATGACGGAGATGGTGCCGGATTTTTCGTTCGGCACGTAAGCGTACGGTTGCGCAAATGCCGCACCGGTCAAGACGCTGGCCGCGACCAAAGTTGCGAGACGACATAATGCTTGCATGAAACTCCTCCAATCCCAGGACGATGCCAAGTATCGCAAAGAAGCCGGTGCCGGTCGAGCCGGCATGGCGCATAATTATGCGCAAAAATCAGCGGAGCAACTATGGTCCTGTCCGGCTTTCCCTTCGGCGTCACCGACTGGTCGAAAATCGAGCGCTCCGAACACAAGGGCGCGACCGGCACCTCTTATTGGCGCACGCAGCAATGCGGCGACGTGCGCGTGCGCATGATGGAATATACGCCCGGCTATCTTACGGGTTACTGGTGCTCGAAGGGGCATGTGTTCTTCTGCGTCGAAGGCGAGCTCGAGATCGAGCTCGAAGACGGTCGCAAGTTCGCGCTCACGCCCGGCATGAGCTTCCAGGTCGCGGACAACGCGGAACGCCACCGCAATTTCACGCGCAATGGCGCGAAATTCTTCGTGGTCGACTGAATTCAACCGAAAACCGGAGAACGAGATGAGCGCCAACCCGACTGCCCGTCCGCCCCTGCCGCCGTTCACGCGCGAAACCGCGACGCAGAAAGTGCGCATGGCCGAGGACGGCTGGAACACGCGCGATCCCGAGCGTGTGTCCCTTGCGTATACGATCGACAGCACCTGGCGCAACCGCGCCGAGTTTCTGACCGGCCGTCCCGCGATCGTGCAGTTCCTGCAGCGCAAATGGATGCGCGAGCTCGATTACCGCCTAATCAAGGAGCTGTGGGCGTTTCATGAAGCGCGCATCGCCGTGCGCTTCGCCTATGAATGGCACGACGATTCCGGCAGCTGGTTCCGCTCGTACGGCAATGAAAACTGGGAGTTCGACTCGGACGGCCTCATGCGCCGCCGCATCGCGAGCATCAACGATTTGCCGATCAAGGAGGCGGACCGCAAGTACCGCTGGCCGCACGGCCGCCGGCCGGACGATCATCCGGGGTTGTCCGATCTCGGGTTGTGAAGTTCCTGGTGACGCTGAACTATCGTTACGCGACGCGCATGCCGGTCAGGATGACGCGGAATTACTGGTGGTTTGGAACTTTGCTCGCGTGCAGCGCGGCCTGTGCGCAGGGCGGTCCGCCGTTTGCCCCCGACCTCAACGAAGCGG
>DASYJJ010000416.1:0-5437 GCA_035996605.1 Rhodanobacteraceae bacterium | reverse complement strand
CCGAGCGCGAGCGTCAGCGCCCCCATCAGCGCATGTGTATGCGGTATATTTGTAGAATTGTTAACTCTCACGTCTTGCTTTCCTATTTTTAGGGTAATTTCTTCTGGAGACGCGGGACAGTTCGATTTCGACAAATGCGCGATGCTTCCGGTCAAGCCAATCCCAACAGCACCAGGAGCATGTCGATGAGCTTGATGCCGACGAACGGCACGATGATGCGCCGACGCAAGCGCCGATATGCCGCGAAGTGCGCCGCGTCGCAGCGTCGGGTTCTGTTCACAGGAAGTCATCACGAAATTCCCCGGGAAGTTTCAAATTCCGGCGTAGCCGCCAAGGTAGTAGTCGTCGCTCTCGTCGTTGGCGGACTCGTCCGCAGCCTTGGCGACAATCACGAGAGTCTTGGGCGATCCGGTAGTTCGCGGGACATCGCCGCTCTCGCCGTTGTCGTCGTTCGCCGCCCAACCGGTGTCAGGTTCGATCGCGGAAGACGGGTAGAACGTTCGTAGCAAGTGGGTACGCATGACGGTTTCCTCTAAGCCAGTCCAACGAGGACCAGCAACAAATCGATGAGCTTGATGCCGACAAACGGCACGATCAGCCCGGTAACGCCGTACATCAGCAAATTCCGCCGCAGCAGCTGACCCGCGCCGACGGCGCGATAGCGCACGCCGCGTAGCGCCAGCGGAATCAGGAAGATGATGATCAGCGCGTTGAAGATGACCGCGGACAGAATCGCGCTCTGCGGCGTTGCGAGATGCATTACGTTGAGCGCATTCAACGCGGGATAAGTGCTCGCGAAAGCGGCGGGAATGATCGCGAAGTACTTCGCTACGTCGTTCGCGATCGAGAAAGTCGTCAGCGCGCCGCGTGTGATCAGCATCTGCTTGCCGATCTCGACGACCTCGATCAGCTTGGTCGGGTTGGAATCGAGATCGACCATGTTGCCGGCTTCTTTCGCCGCCTGCGTGCCGCTGTTCATCGCGACCGCGACATCGGCCTGCGCGAGCGCGGGCGCGTCGTTGGTGCCATCGCCGCACATCGCGACCAGTCGTCCTTCGGCCTGGATGTCGCGAATCAGCTTGAGCTTCGCTTCCGGCGTAGCCTCAGCGAGAAAATCGTCGACACCGGCTTCGGCCGCGATCGACGCCGCCGTCAGCGGGTTGTCGCCGGTGATCATGATGGTGCGGATGCCCATGCGGCGCAGTTCCGCAAAGCGCTCGCGAATACCGCCCTTGACGATGTCCTTGAGCTCGATGACACCGAGCGCGCGCGCATCTTCGCTGACGACGAGCGGCGTCCCGCCCTTGCGCGCAATGTCTTCGGCGATCTTGACGACGCCGGCGGGTATTTCGCCACCGAGAGAGGCCAGGTAATTTTTTACGGCGTCGAGCGCGCCTTTGCGAATGCGCTGCGCGCCGATGTCGACACCACTCATGCGGGTCTGCGCTGTAAACGGCACGAACTGGATACCGGTACCGGCGACCTGCCGTTCGCGCAGGCCGAATTTTTCCTTGGCGAGCACGACGATGCTGCGGCCTTCGGGTGTCTCATCGGCGAGCGAAGCAAGTTGCGCTGCGTTCGCGAGCGCGTTCGCATCGACGCCGGGCGCTGAATAGAACGCGACCGCCTGGCGATTTCCCAGCGTGATCGTGCCGGTCTTGTCGAGCAGAAGCACGTCGACGTCGCCGGCGGCTTCGACGGCACGGCCCGACATCGCGATTACGTTGGCCTGGATCATGCGATCCATACCCGCGATGCCGATTGCGGACAGAAGTCCGCCGATCGTGGTCGGAATCAGGCAGACCAGCAGCGCGACGAGCACGGTGATCGTGACCGGGTCGCCATGACCCGCACTCGTTACGGCGTACAAGGAATACGGCAGCAGCGTCGCGCAGGCGAGCAAAAAAATCAGCGTGAACTTGGCAAGCAGAATCGTCAGTGCGATCTCGTTCGGCGTCTTGCGCCGGCTCGCGCCTTCGACCATCGCGATCATGCGGTCCAGGAAACTTTCGCCAGGATTGCTTGCGATACGCACCACGAGCCAGTCGGAAAGGACTCTGGTACCGCCGGTCACCGAGCTGCGATCGCCGCCGGATTCGCGAATCACGGGCGCCGATTCGCCGGTCACGGCACTTTCATCGACCGAGGCGGCGCCATCGATAACTTCGCCGTCGCCCGGAACGAAATCACCGGCCTCAACGAGCACGTGGTCACCGACGCGCAATTCGTTTGCAGGCGTGAACACGGCGGTGGCGCTGCGCTGCGGCGCACGAAGCTTTTTCGCCATCACGTCGCGCCGCGCACCGCGGAGCGCCTGGGCCTGCGCTTTGCCGCGACCCTCGGCGATCGCTTCTGCGAAGTTCGCGAACAGCAGCGTGAACCATAGCCAAAGGCTGACCCAGAAGATGAATCCGGAAGGCGCTTCGCCGTGACCGGCGAGCGCCTGCATCCATAGGCCAGTCGTCAGCACACTGCAGACGAAGACGACGAACATCACCGGATTGCGAAATTGCTGACGCGGCGACAGCTTCCGGAACGCAGCAGCGATCGCCGGACCGAGCAGCTCGCTGTTGAGCGCGATGACGCTACGAGCCGGCGCAGTCGAAGCCGGCGCGGTGGGATTGGATGAAGTCATGATCAGTGTCCAAGGGCCGACAGATGTTCGGCGACAGGTCCAAGCGCGAGCGCCGGCAGGAATGTGAGCGCGCCGATCACGATCACCGTGCTGGCAAGCAGGACGATGAAGAGCGGAGTGTGGGTCGGCAGGGTTCCGGCGGACGGCGGGATGTGCTTCTTTGCGGCAAGGGATCCTGCGATCGCGAGCATTCCGATCGCGAGCGGAAAGCGCGCGAGGAACATGCAGATGCCGAGCAACGCGTTCCAGAACGGCGTGTTCGCGGAAAGTCCCGCGAACGCGCTTCCGTTGTTGTTCGATGCCGACGAGAGCGCGTACAGGATTTCGCTGAAGCCGTGGATTCCCGGATTTGCGATACCGGCGATGCCCGCTGGCGCAAGCACCGCGATTGCCGTGCCGACGACGACAAGCGCGCACGGGATCAGCACGACCAGGCTCGCCATCTTCATCTCGTACGCTTCAATCTTCTTGCCGAGATATTCCGGCGTGCGACCGACCATGAGGCCGGCGATGAACACCGCAACCACTGCGAACGCCAGCATGCCGTAGAGACCGCTGCCGACACCGCCGAAAATCACCTCGCCGAGCTGGATCAGCCACATCGGCACGAGACCGCCAAGTGGAGTGAATGAATCGTGCGTCGCGTTCACCGAGCCGTTCGATGCCGCCGTCGTTGCCGTCGCCCACAGCGTGGAGTTGACGATGCCGAAGCGAACCTCCTTGCCTTCCATGTTGCCGCCGGCTTGCGCCGTGGACGCGAGTTGATTCGCGCCGAGGTGAGTCAACGCCGGATTGCCGGCTTGTTCGGCCGCCGTGCAGGCGAGCAGCAGGGGCACGAAGATCACGAACATCGTGGCCAGGAGCGCCCAGCCTTGACGGCGGTCACCGACCATCGTGCCGAACGTGTAGCAGAGCGCCGCAGGGATCAGCAGGATTGACAGCAACTCGAGGAAGTTGCTGAGCGGTGTGGGATTCTCGTAGGGATGCGCGGAGTTCGCGTTGTAGTAGCCGCCGCCGTTGGTGCCGAGTTGCTTGATCGCGATCTGCGATGCGGCGGGTCCGAGTGGCAGCTGCTGTTCCGAGACGGAAGTTTCCTTCGTGAGATCCTTGCCGGCCGCGTCTTTGACCACATTGCCATCGGCATCCTTGACGGTTTCCGTCTGGGTCGTCGGCTGCAACAGCGGAACGTTCTCGTACGGTTTGAAGTTTTGCGGCACGCCTTGGGAAGTCAGGATCAGCGCCGACACCACCGAGAGTGGCAGGAGCACATACAGCGTGCTGCGCGTCATGTCCACCCAGAAATTTCCGACGCCCTGTGCGTTGCGTCGCACGAAGCCGCGGATCAGCGCGATCAATACTGCAACGCCAGTAGCCGCGGACAGGAAGTTCTGCACGGCAAGGCCGAGCATTTGCGTGAGATAGCTCATCGTCGACTCGCCGCCGTAGCCCTGCCAATTCGTATTCGTGGCAAAGCTGATTGCGGTGTTCATTGCCGAGTCGGCGCTGACCGGTCCGAAGCCCTGCGGGTTCAGCGGCAGCCATTGCTGCAGGCGTTGCAGCAGGTACACGAACAAGAGGCCGGCGACATTGAACAACAACATCGCGAGGGCATAGCGTTTCCAGCTCATGTCCTCGGCGGGATCGACGCCGGCGATGCGATAGATCAAGCGCTCGACGGCGCCGCCGACGCGATGAACGCGATTCGGCCCGTCGGCGAAGACGAGCGCCATGTACGCACCGAGCGGCTTGACCAGCACAAGCAGCGCAGCGAGATAGATTCCGAGCTGCAGAAAGCCATTGACGGTCATTCGAACCACTCCGGCTTCAGCAGAGCGACGGTAAGGTAAGCGGCGAGAGCGAGCGCGATGATCGCGGCAAGTCCATGCATGAAAGTCACGGGCGACTCCGGCGACGGATGCAGAATGTGTAGAGCGCGCCTGCGGCAAGCGTGAGCACCGCAATGGCGATCAGGAATTCGATCACTTGCGATCCTCGAGCTTCGCGCAGAGAACGATGTACCCGGCGGTCATGCCGACGAGCACGGCCAGAAGAGCGAGATAGGCGATGTCCACGTGCGTGCCCTCTTTGAAACTGCCGGCACGATAGGCGGCACCGCATAAGACGCGCATAAGAAACCGCGGGCGGCGCATAAAAAACGCGTAAAAGAGCTCGCCACGATCGTGGCGCGGCGGCGCGGCGTTGAGCTAACCCGTGCTTATGCTCGACGTGGCGGCGTCATGGCTCGGGTTTCGCCGGTACGAACGGCACCGGCGCACCGGCGTGAAGCGTCCGCTGCCATGCGGCGAGTTTCGCTTCGATGCTGCGCGTGGAGGCAATCTGCGGTTCGGAATGCTGGTCTTTTTCCGCGTCTTCCCAGGCCGCGACCGATTTCTTCGCCTGCTCGAACGCATCCGGAATCGATGTCGTCTGGTTGAGGGCTTGAGCGAGGAAGGCCTTGCCAAAGTACGTGATGTCCGAGTCTGCGCCGCAACCGAACGAAGTTCGATCGGAGCGGGCCGACGTGATCACCAGCGTCGAATCGTCGCGCAGCGCGTCGATGAATCCACCCGAGTAGCAGGCGTTCACGACGATCACCTTCCAGCGGATTCCGGGATGGGTCTTCAATGCATCGGCGAGATCGTCCGGCGCGATCTGATCGAGCGGCAGTGGATCGAGATCGACCAGGAGTTCGTGGTCGTGCGAGCCGTGCGTCGTCACGTAAACCAGCAACACGTCTTCCGCCGGATCCATCTTCTTGGCGATTTCGTCGAGCGCCCAGGTGAGATTGGTCAGCGTCGCCAG
>DASYJJ010000415.1:0-6619 GCA_035996605.1 Rhodanobacteraceae bacterium | reverse complement strand
ACTCGCCGAATCGGGCGATTTCCACTCCGGTCTTTCCGTACGCAAGGCGCACGCGAAAATTCGCGAACATATCGGGTTCATGGCGCGCGATCGCACGATGGATGCGGATACGCGGAAGATTTGCGAGCTGGTCGCGGAAGGCGTATTCGGCAAGTCATAGTTCTACCTGGCGGCCAAATGCCTTTCGGTATTTCGCGTCCGGATCCGGCGGCGTCACGGGTATCGGGGCGTCCGACGGCCTCAGTGGAAATTCCTCGAGGCGAACGCAAACTCCGGAAGCAGCGCGCTGTAATCGTGCAGCCGGTCGGCAATGAGATGATGCACGCCATCGCTGGCTTCGAGCACGCCATCGACGGCCATCACGGTGGATTCGAGCAGCACGCGATGCTGTTTTTCCGCAAGCGCGCGCCAGATCACGACGTTGACATGGCCGGTTTCGTCTTCGAGCGTGACGAAGGTGACGCCTTTCGCCGTGCCGGGATGCTGGCGCACCGTGACGAGACCGGCGCAGCGCAACCGTCGTCCACGATTCGCGGCGTCCATCGTGATGCTGGCGGGCGATGCTCGGCGCCGTTCGAGTTCCGCGCGGATCAGCGACAGCGGATGGTGCTCGAGCGAAAGACCGAGCGTCGCATAATCCGTCATCACGTCCTCGCGCAGCGACGGCTGTCTCAGTCCGACGCGCCGTTCGCGAATTGGCGCATGGGCGAGCACCGGTGTCGGCAACTCCGCGCCGGCGCTGTCCCAGCGCGCGCGATAACGATGACCGCTCAAGGTCTGCAAGGCGCCCGCGTCGGCAAGGCGCGTGCGCTCGGGCGCACTGACGCGAGCGCGACGCGTCATGTCGGCGACATCTTCGAAGGGCGTTTCGGCGCGTGCCGCGGCGAGGCGGATCGCCAGATCTTCCGATATGCCGCGGATTTGCCGAAGCCCCAGACGGAGTGCGAGCTTCTCGGTGTCGTACATGTATTCGAGCGTGCAATCCCAAACGCTGGATACGACGTCCGCCGACAAGACGCGCACTCCATGTCGCTGGGCGTCCTGGATCAGCTGCGAAGGTTGATAGAAGCCCATCGGCTGCGCATTCAAGAGCGCGCAGGTGAATGCCTCCGGATGGTGGCGCTTGAGCCAGGATGAGACATAGGCGAGCAGCGCGAAACTGTACGAGTGCGATTCCGGAAATCCGTATTCGCCGAAGCCTTGTATCTGTCGGAAGATGCGTTGCGCGAATTCATCGGAATAATTATTTTTCTTCATGCCTTCGAAGATGCGCTGCTCGAAATGCTCAAGTCCTCCGCGCCGTCTCCACGCAGCCATCGAACGCCGCAGGCTATCTGCCTCGCCGGGCGTGAAATCCGCGGCAACACGCAGAAGCTCCATGACCTGCTCCTGGAAGATCGGCACGCCGAGGGTGCGGCCCAGCACTTCTTCGATGTTCGCGGATTCGTAGACGACACTCTCGGGATTCTTCCTGTTCTTGAGATAGGGATGAACCATGCCGCCCTGGATCGGGCCCGGCCGGACGATCGCAACCTCGATGACGAGATCGTAGAATTTCGCGGGTTTGAGGCGCGGCAGCATCGACATCTGCGCACGCGATTCGATCTGGAAAACGCCGATCGTGTCGGCCGCGCGGATCATTTCGTACGTGGGTTCGTCGTTTTGCGGAATGCCGGCGAGATCGAACGTGATGTTCTTGTGGGCTTGCAGGAGATCGAAGCATTTGCGCAAGCAGGTCAGCATGCCGAGCGCAAGGCAATCGACCTTGAGAAGTTTCATCGTCTCCAGATCGTCCTTGTCCCACTGGATGATCGTGCGATCCGGCATCGCGGCGTTTTCGATCGGCACCAGCGTGTGCAACGGATGCTCGGAGATCACGAAGCCGCCAACGTGTTGCGAAAGATGGCGCGGAAATCCCATCAGCTGCCCGGCCAGCGCGAAGAGCTTGAGCAAAGTGGGATTGTCCGGATCGAAACCGCGTTCGCGCAGGCATGTTTCGCGCGAGCTGCCGCTGCGGATGCGGGAAAACATCGCGGCGAGGCTGTCGAGCTGATCCAGCGGCAATCCGAGCGCCTTGCCGACATCGCGCACCGCGCTCTTGCTGCGATAGCTGATCACGGTGGCCGCGATCGCCGTACGTTCGCGGCCGTATTTGCCAAACACGTACTGGATGACTTCCTCGCGGCGCTCGTGCTCGAAATCGACATCGATATCGGGAGGCTCGTTGCGTTCGTCCGAGAGGAAGCGCTCGAACAGGAGATGGCCTTCCTCGGGATTCACCGAAGTGATGCCTAGACAGAAGCAGACCGCCGAATTCGCGGACGAGCCACGGCCCTGGCAGAGGATTTTTCGTCTCTTGGCCCAGCGGACGATGTCATGGACGGTCAAAAAAAATGCTTCGAATTCCTTCCTTTTGATCAGCGCGAGTTCCTTCTCGAGCGTCTGATGCAGTTTTTCGGAAATTCCGTGCGGGAAACGTTCCGCGGCGCCATCGAACGTCAATTGCCGGAGATAGCCGGTCGGATCCTTGCCCGCCGGTACCAGCTCGTGCGGATATTCGTAACGCAATACATTCATGTCGAACGTGCAAAGGGCGGCAATACGCAGCGTTTCCGCCAGAAGGGCCGGCGCATAAAGCTGCTGAAGATCGTCCATGTCGCGCAGATGTCTTTCGCCGTTGGGAAACAAAGCATGCCCGGCTTCGGCGATTGTCGTGCCGAGATGAATTGCGGTCATGACATCCTGCAGCGCGCGCCTTTCCCTGATATGCATGTGCACGTCGCCTGTGGCGACAAGAGGCAGCGCGTGCCGGTTACCCAGCTTATGCAGCGTTGCGAGCCGCGCGGCATCGTCCGGGCCTCGGTGCAACTCGACGGCAACCCATGCGCGGCCTTCGAAATGACGCGAAATCCATAAGCCGTGGTCGTCCGCGGAAGGCACCTCGACGCATCCGACGGTTGCGCTTGCGCGATCCGTTCGAAGGTGCGTGGGTGTCTCATGTCCAGAAATGTCTTCCGGCACCCACAAGACGGCCACACCGCAGCCGAGCTTTTCCGCATCCGCACGGTCGAGGCGATATTCGCCTTTTGCACTCCGGCGCCGCCCCGTCGTGATGAGCCGGCAAATATCGGAATAACCTGGCTGGTTCATCGCCAGCAGAACGAGTTTCGGACCGTCCGCGAGTCGGATTTCGGTGCCGACGATAAGCTTCAAACCGGTTTCCCTCGATGCTTCGAGCGCGCGCACGATGCCGGCCAGCGAGCACTCGTCGGTGATCGCAAGTGCGTCGTAGCCGAGCGTTTTCGCGTGCTCGAACAATTCCGCTGCATGCGATGCGCCGCGCTGAAACGAGAAATTGGAAAGGCAGTGCAGCTCGGCATACGCCGGATCGAGGTCCGATGCAGCAAAAAAAATGTCGCGCGGAGATGTCGCAAGGACGACATCCTGCGCACGGTTTGTGGTGCGAGGTTGATCAAGACGCGTCGGCTTTCCGAATCTGGCATGGTGCCGACGGTGCTCACGTTCCAGAACGCTGCGCGGATCATCGCTTTCGTTGGCGAGACCCGGTTCGAGCGGCGCGCGCAATTTGCGCGGCTTTTTTGGCTTCGGTGGCTTCATGCGAACCAGCCGTGCAGCATCCAGTCGGTCGTCGAGCCCGCCGGCACGAAGGCCCATCCGCGTTGACCTAAGCGCGTTTCCACAACGTAATAGTCGCGGCGTCGATCGCGATCGTCCCACCAGCCGCTTTCGATGCGCTCAGGGCCCGCGAGAACGCGGGCCGGGCCGGCATGCAGCGGAATCAGCCGCCTGAGTAGCCAGAAAGGCCGCGTCGATGCGTGAATTTCGGATCGAATCGAAAGGTCGCACCGGCCATCGCCGGAAACGACATGGCGGGACGTTCTTGCGCTGCCTGCGACACGCACGGGACTCTTCTTCGAAGTCTCGCTGACGACGGGGCCGAACTGCCATGCTTGTCCGGGCCGATGGTCGGGCACGCAGCGAAGACCATGCAAAGTCTCATCGCCAAGGCGTGCGCGCAAGCGTTCCGCCAGCGTCGACCAGTCGAGCTTCTCGGCACGCGACGTGTCGAAAAGATCGCGATGCAATGGACACAACGGCGGCAAATCGTCGGCGCGCAGCGTGAGCGCATGTGCGGCTGCGGGCAGCGCGATGCGCTCGAGGCGTGCGCGTGCGAGCTCGAACAGCGAAGCCGCGTCGCAGCGGGGCGCGAGTAGGCCGATCTCGATCCGAGTCGATGCGCCTCGTTCGTGGCCGAGGATCAGCGAAAAACGTTGCACGCCGCCGTCGCGCGCAACGAGGAAGGTTGCAAAGCTGCGGATCAAACGCTGCAACGGAAATGCGAGTGCGCCGTGCGATTCGATGCCGAACGGAAATTCCAGGCGATGCTCGAAAAAATCCGGCGGCCGGTAACGAAGCAGGGATTCCGCCGCAATGCCGCGCGCGCGATCGATCCAGTCGATCGTGTCCTGTCCGACACGCCGCGCGAGCTCGGCGCGCGGCAGGCGGAACAGATCACGCAACAGGCGAAAACCCATGCCGTGCAGCGCCGCGGTGATTTTCTCGTCGAGATCGCACAAGGAAATCGGCACCAGCCCGAGCGCATGCCCGAACGGCAACGGCGAAGGAATCACGAGGCCATCGACATGCGCGGCCAGCACGCGGGCGCCGGCGGCGGTGGGCGCGATGGCGAGCGTCGAGGCGAATCCGAACGCGGCGATTTCAGAGGACAAGCGACGTTGCAGTGCGGCGATTCCACCGAAGAGGGCAAGACTCGCGCCGATCTCGAGAAACACAGTGTCCGGCTCGCCGATGCTGACCTCGGCGCTGAATCGGTAAGCGAACGCGGCGATCGCTTCAAGCGCCTTTCGTTCGGCGGCTGGATCGCGCGGCGCCACTGTAAGGTGAGGGCAGAGCGCCCGCGCCGCGGTCAGCGGATGGCCAGAGCGCACTCCCATTTTCTGAGCACAGGCATTGACGCGAACGATATGCCGGCGCTGCAAAGGTCCGTCGATGACCGCGAAAGGCGTCTGTCTGGATTGCGCATCGGCATCGTCATCGACGATATCCAGCGCCAGCTGCGGAAAGCGGAGGCAGGCCCAGAGCATGAATGGCTCCCGACCTCATGCGCGAATCTGTATCGCTTGCCGGGCATCGTCGATGCGACCGCGGCATTTCAATATGTCGATGCGAGGCCCGCTTTCCGAAGCGGTGACTTGCAACCGCAATGCCGCGGGGCTGGTTTGCTGCGCGGCCCGCAACGGGCGGAATACGAAAGCGAGCGCCGCGCCGGTTTCGGCGGCGAGCTGCAGGCGGCGCAATTGGCGATAGTCCGCATTCGGCAGCCAGTTGAGGACAGCGCCGCAACAGCCGGCTCGCAGGCACTGCTCGGCGGTCCAGTGCGTGTCGGCGGCGTTCGCATCGATGTGCACGACCTGGGCGAGATCGACACCCGCCGCGGCGAGTGCGGGCGCATACGGAATATAAGGCGGCGCGACGAAAACCACGCGCTTGCGCGCTTGCGTGAGCGCGGCGAGCGCGGGCAGCAGAAGGCTGCATTCGCCGATGCCATCGTGCTCGATCAGGATTTCGCTGAGCGCACCCTCGGGCCAGCCGCCGCCGGGCAGTCGCGCATCAAGCTCGGCGATGCCGGTCGGCTGGATATGCGCGGCGATCCGCGCCGCGCTGCCGCGCCGCCAGATGCCCGGATGGCGAAGCACTTCGGAAAGCGCGGCTTCATCGCGCGGCAGCCGGACCGGAAGCGCAGGAGACACGCGACTCGCAGCAGTGGGAATGGCCGGTGTGCGCGCGAAATTCGCCGACTCAGGGACGGCCGACTCGGCGACGGAAGCAATGGCTTCTGACGAACTCGTGAACATGGCGACTCATCCTTGTCGAATCGTGCGGGTGTCTGGAGCGGAGCGGATCAGTCCGACGTAAAGGCCTTCGATCGCGAATGCGTGCCGGCGCGGATCGATGTCGATCGGCGCGAAATCCGGATTGGCCGGCAACAGGCGCACGCGGCCGTTGCGGTGTTCGAGCTGCTTGACGGTGACTTCGTCATCGATGCGCGCGACGACGATGCGGCCGTGATCGGCCGTGTCGCTGCGATGCACCGCGATCAGATCGCCGTCGAGAATGCCGGCGTCGCGCATGCTGAGTCCGACGACGCGCAGAAGATAATCGGCGCGCGGACGGAACAGGCCGGGATCGACGTCGTGATGCGCTTCGATATTTTCCGCGGCGAGGATCGGGCTGCCGGCGGCGACCCGGCCGACGAGGGGAAGCTGGGTCGACGCCGGCGCCCGTGAGCGGTGGGGCAGACGCAGGCCCCGATGATAAGGCAAACGTTCGAGCGCACCTTTGCGGACCAGTGCCTCGACATAATCCTGGGCTGAGCTATGGCTGCTAAGCCCAAGATTTTCCGAGATTTCGCGCAGCGTTGGTGCGCGCTCGTGACGATCGAGATAGCGCCGGATCCAGTCCAGGACACGCTGTTGATTGGCGGTGAGGCGGATCGGCTCCATACGTACTAATGTACGTATATCAGGCGGTCAGCGCAAGAGGCAGATTACGCGTCGCCTTTCCAGCAGAAAAACTT